>CAZDSB010000211.1:0-16582 GCA_964507515.1 uncultured Myxococcaceae bacterium | reverse complement strand
ACCTCGGGGTTGTCGTAGTTGAGGTCGGGCTGGTGGCTGAAGAAGCGGTGCCAGTAGTACTGCTTGGCCACCGGGTCCCAGGTCCAGTTGGAGCGCTCGGTGTCGGTGAAGATGATCCGCGCTCCCTGATACTTCTGATCGGTCTCGCTCCAGACGTACCAGTTGCGCTTCGGGTTGTCGGGGCTGCTCCGCGCCTCCTGGAACCAGGGGTGCTGATCGCTGGTGTGGTTCACCACCAGCTCGGTGAGAATGCGGATCCCGCGGGCGTGCGCCGCGTCGACCAGCCGCTGGAAGTCCTCGAGCGTCCCGTAGTCCGGGTGGATGGCGTAGAAGTCCGCGATGTCGTAGCCGTCGTCACGCAGCGGACTCGGGTACATCGGCAGGAGCCAGAGGCAGTTCACGCCCAGGTCCTGGAGGTAGGGGAGCTTGGTGATGAGGCCCTGGATGTCGCCCTTGCCGTCCCCGTTGGAGTCGAAGAACGCGCGGACGTGCAGCTCGTAGATGATGGCCGACTTGAACCACAGCGGGTCGTCGGAGGTCATGGGAGCCCTGGACTCTCAGTAGAAGTAGTCGAAGGTCTGCTCGCTCCGGGCCGGCGCCCGGACCGTCCACACCGCAGCCGGCATCTCCGGGGTGAGGGTCACCGTCGCCGTCTCGCCCCGCCACAGCTGGCGCTCCCCGCCGAGCCGCTCCTCGACCTCCACCACCTCGCGCCCGGCGAGACCGTAGCGCTGCAGCGGCAGCCGTAGCTCGGCCGTGTGCGTCCGGTACGGGTCCAGGCTCACCGCCACCAGCACCTGGCTGGAGCCATCCTCCGTCCGCTTGCCGTAACAGATGACCTGCGGGTCGTCGCACTCGAAGAACTCGAGGCCCTCGTCGCTCTGCAGCGCCGGCTCGGCGTGGCGGATCTCGTTGAGCAGGCGGATCCACTCCCGGATGTCGCCCGACCTCCGCGCGCGCCAGTCCACCAGCTGGTACTTCTCGCTGTCGCGGTACTCCTCGCCCTGCAGCACCGGCGCGTCGCAGAACTCGTAGCCGGAGTACATGCCATAGGACGCGCCGAGCGTGGCCGCGAGCGCGACGCGGATCCGGAACGCCGGTGGACCTCCGCGCTGCAGGAACTCGGGGAGGATGTCCGGCGTGTTGGGCCAGAGGTTGGGCCGCATCGCGTCCGCCCACTCCGGCCGGCGCAGCTCCTGGAAGTACTCGGTGAGCTCGCGCTTGTGGTTCCGCCAGGTGAAGTAGGTGTAGCTCTGGCTGAAGCCGGCCTTGGCGAGGGCGCGCATGAGCTTTGGCCTCGTGAAGGCCTCGGAGAGGAAGACCAGCCCGGGGTCTCGCTCCCGCGCCTCGCGGAGCAGCCACACCCAGAAGGGCAGCGGCTTCGTGTGCGGGTTGTCCACGCGGAAGATGCGGACTCCCTGCTCCACCCAGAAGAGGACCACCTCCAGCAGCGCCGGCCAGAGTGTGGCGCGCCCGGGGCCCAGGAAGTCGAAGTTGACGATGTCGTCGTAGCGCTTGGGCGGGTTCTCGGCGGTCTTGATGGTGCCGTCCGGCCGGTGCTGGAACCACTCCGGATGCTCGGTCACCCAGGGGTGGTCGGGCGAGACCTGGTAGGCGAGATCCAGCGCCACCTCCAGCCCGTGCTCGGCCGCGCGCCCGACGAAGCGACGGAAGTCCTCCACCGTCCCCAGCTCGGGGTGCACGGCGGTGTGGCCGCCCTCGCGCGCCCCGATGGCCCAGGGGCTGCCGACGTCCGCTGGCCCGGCGAGCGGCGCGTTGTTCTTCCCCTTTCGCGCGGTGCGGCCGATGGGGTGGATGGGCGGAAGGTAGACGACGTCGAAGCCAAGCCGTTCGATCTCCGGAAGCAGGGACTCGGCGTCGCGGAAGGTCCCGTGCCGCTCGGCGTGGGCGGCGCTCCGGGGGAAGAGCTCGTACCAGGCTCCGGCGCGGGCGCGGTCGCGCTCCACCAGCACCGGACGCTCGAGCGGATCGCGCCGGCCGATGCTCCGGTCCGGGTAACGCGCCGCCGCGTCGACGACCCGGGCCTCGGTGGCGTGGCCGATGCCGTCCATCGGCGGGCCCTCCAGGATGCTGGCCGCCTCGTCGAGGAGCTGCGCGTCGTGGGTCGCGTGCGCGGCGTCGGCGCGTGCGGCGCAGGCGCGGAGCAGCCCCGCCCCCTCGAGCAGCTCGCTGCGGACGTCCCGGCCCACCGCCACCTTCCGCTCCAGCTCGGAGACCCAGCTCCGGTAGAGGTCCGGCCATGCTTCGATGGTGAAGACCACCCGGCCCGGAGGCCCGAGGGTGACGTCCGCGGCCCAGCGGTCGTTCCCCAGCGGGTGCATGGGGCAGGCGCGCCACGGGCCGGCCTCGCCACCCGGGGAGACCTGCCGCCACCACACCACCGCGGCAAGCGCGTCGTGCCCTTCCTTGAAGATGTCGGCCTCGACGTGGAGCGGCTCCCCGGCGATCCGCTTCACCGCGGAGCGTCCCCCATCGAGCTCGGGCGTCACCGCCTCGATGACCATGCTCGCCGCACGTCCGGCGCTCTCGGCGGGCCGGATGACGGAGGGGCGCAGCGGCGTGGGGGCGTGCTCCCCGTCACCCCCGTTGCCGGCGCTGCCGCGGGCGAGCGGGGTGGGAGTGCTCTCCGGCGCCGTCTCGGCGTGCAGGGGGACGCTCTCGTCGCGTGGGCGGGCCATGCTGCGCCCAGCTGTACACGATGCGACGGATGGCACCGCCGCCAATCGGGACAGGGAGTGTTCACCCCCGGTCGGAGCGCGCTGAGCCTGGTCGATGGCGCGCCCCTGCGCGCTTCCGCGGGCGCCTCCCTGGCGCGGGGGTGGCGTCCGGTGTGGGTCATCGGGGCAGGGCCGGCTGGTAGGCTCGCCGCGGGTCACGGCCCCCATGCACCGCGCGTTCACCATCGCGACCGATCCACGGTCCTGGAAGGCGTGGTCCTCCCTGGCCGCGCTGGTCGCCGTCCTCAGCGCCGTGCTGTCCGGCGTCGCCGCCACGGGAGGCCAGCAGCTGCCCGCGTTCTGGGTGCTCTGGGCGGTGATGGCGGCCGCCGGCGTCGCCGCGCTGACCGTGCGCGCGGTCGCCATCGCACGCCATGTCGCTGGCGAGATGACCTTCATCGAGCGCGCGCTGTGGGCGGCCTGGGACGTGGCGGGCGTGCTCGCCGTCTGCACGCTCCTCCTGTCCAACCTGCTCTGATCGAACCCCTGCGTCAGCGACCGCCGGTCTCCGCTGCCAGCGCCGCCTCGGTCGCCCCGAGGAGCGGCTCGGCGGACACCGGCGAGCCGGTGGCGTGGACCATCCAGAAGTCGGGCGTCACGCGGCCGAACGACGCCACCCGCTCGAACTCCGCGCCGGACCTCGCCCCCTTCAGCTTCTCCTCGAGCTGGAAGGCGATGAGGTGCCCGAGCGGATACGCCGGCAGGTAGAGGAACGAGGGCGCGATGATGTGGGAGTAGATGCCGAGCAGCGTGGAATCCTTCTCGCCCAGCACCGGCGCGTAGTGGCGGTTCCACAGCTCGCGCGCGAGGCCGACCGTCGCCTCGCGAAGCTGAGCGGGCGTGGCGCCGGGGTGCTCGTACATCCAGTGCCAGATGGCGATGTCCAGGAGCGCGACGCCGGCGATCTCCCAGGTCGCCCAGAAGTCGGCCAGGACGCGGAGCCGCTCGTCGGTGGCGCTCGGCTTGCCAAGCCCGAGCAGCTCGAGGTCCTTCGCCTGGAAGGTGAACGCCAGGGCCTCGGTGAACGCGTTTCCCGGAACGCCGGCGAGCAGCGTGCTGTCCACCTCGTAGAGCGAGAACAGCTGCTCCACGTTGTGGCCCATCTCGTGGACGGCGATGTTGTAGCCCTTGTAGTCCATGCCGCCCGGCGCGACCCGGGTGCGCAGGTGGGGCAGGTCACCGCGCCGCGCGGCCTGCAGCGCGTGCCCCGAGCCGCGCGCCGGGTCGACGACGATGCGCTCGGCGAGCCACTTCGCCTTGGCCTGGGTGAAGCCGAGGCCACGGAGGAGCCGCGGCATGTCCTTCGCGTACGCCTCCGGGGTGGGGTAGCGCTTGCGGGTCAGCCCGTCGAGCCTGGCCTCGGGGTAGCGGGCGCGGGCGAGGAAGCCCGCGTACCAGAGGTCGTGCGGCTCGAGGGGCCGGCCCAGGCGCTGCTGGATGAGCGCGGCGACCCTCGGCGCCAGCGGCGACGAGACGATCGACTCCAGCAGGGCCCGGAAGCGTGACTCGGGAATCTCGTAGTCGAGCTGGAAGCGACGGTCGATCTCGGTGGGCGCGAAGGGCGAGTCCCTGTCCATGCGCCGCGCGGCCTGGAAGTTCCGGAGGAGGTGGGCGTAGCGGCTGTCCGGCTCGCGTTCGGCGGAGGCGACCACCGGGGCCACGCCCTTGCCGGTCTGGGCGGCGGGCCGGGGCTCGACCTCGGCGGCGGGAGCGGCGGCCACCGTGTTCTTCACCGGGTCCCAGTCGAGGCGCGGATCGTCGATGACCGCCCGGGGAATCTCCTGGGTCACGATGCGCTCGATGGCCGCGCGCAGGAGGCGCTGCCGCACGAGGCCGGCCTGTCCCTCCGCGTAGTCGGCCTTGATCTGGTCGCGCAGGTTCCAGTGGCTGAGGAGCCGCTTGCCGCTCGGGAACGGGCGCTGCCCGTCGGCGGAGACGAGGTGGTGGACCCAGAGGTTGTAGCCCGCGATATAGGCCTCGGCGGCGGCGGACGCCTCGGCGCGCTCGGCCAGCGCCGCGCCGGAAGGACGGGTCGCGAAGCGTCCCGCGAGCCGGGCCTCGGCCCAGCGGGTGCGCGACCAGCCCGGGCCCTGCGACACCATCTCGTCGAGGGTGTCGAGCGGCCAGTTCAGCAGGACGGTGAAGGCGATCTTCGAGGAGAAGAGATCCTCCTGGAGGTGGGCGCTCGGGTCCGTCGCCGCGAGGAGCGCGTCGATGGGGAGCTCCGGCCCCCGCTCGAGCTCCGCGCCGGACCTCCAGGACCTGCCGATCTCCAGGAAGTGCCCGTCGGCCGCCTCGAACGCCTCGGCGAGGCGGTCGCGGGTGCGAGCGAGCACCGCCGGATCGGCGATGAACTCGGTGGTGACGAACCGCTGGAGGGCCGCCGCGTCGCCGTCCTCCGCACGCCAGAACGCGGCGACCTGCTTGACCCCGCGCTCGGCCCGGGGACGCGCCGCCTCGCCGTGGGTACGGGCCAGCGTCTCGACCAGGCCGGTGCTGCTCGTCGCCGGTGCCGCGCCGCCGCCGGGCGTCGGGACCATCGGGACCTGGGCAGGGGGCGGTGCGCGCATGCTCGCCTCGGTGGAAGGGGTGGTCTTTGCCGGTGAGGCCGGAGGGGGAGTGGCAGGAGAGGCGCAGGCGGCGAGGACCAGGACGGCGGTCGGGGTGAACGCTGGGCGCATCGCGCCCATGTAGCCCAGGAAGGCGATGAGCGTCCGTCCTTGCTTCGGGACCACCGCTCGCTGCACCCTGGAAATCGGACGGTCGCTTCGGGCTTATCCGGCGCACCCCGGTCCGGTCCCGAGTGTCGTTCGCCCACCTCCTCCTGCTCGCCACGACGGCAGCGGTCCCCCCACCGGCCGCGCAGGGGCCGATCCGCGCCGTGCGCACGGCCGAGGCGCCGGTGCTGGATGGACGACCGGACGACCCGGTGTGGCAGCGCGCCCCGCCGTACACCCAGTTCCTCGAGCAGTTCCCCGACGAGGGCCGCGTCCCGGCGGCCGACCTCCGGACCGAGGTCCGCGTGCTGTACGACGACCGGACCCTCTACGTCCTCGTGGTCTGTCACGATCCGCAGCCGGAGCTCGTCCAGGAGCAGCTCGGGCGCCGCGACACGGTGCTGGTGGGGGACCTGGTGGAGATCGGCATCGACTCCACCCATGACCGGCGCACCGGCTACTACTTCGGCGTCAACGCGGCGGGCACGCTCCGCGACGGCCTCTACTACGGGGACGTCAACCTCGCCGACACCTGGGACGCGGTGTGGGACGCGGCGGTGGTTCGCATCCCCGAAGGGTGGAGCGCCGAGTTCGCCATCCCGCTCGACTTCCTGAGGTTCCCCCGTGCGCCCATCCAGGAGTGGGGATTCCTCGTGCGACGCACCATCCACCGCACCCACCAGGTCTTCGACTCGGCACTGGTCCCGAGGAGCGCCAACGGGCTCGTGTCGCGCTTCGGCACGCTCACCGGGCTGGACGACCTCGTGCCCCACCGGGCGTTCGAGCTCACGCCGTACGCGACCGGACGGCTCCAGCTCCGGCCTCAGTACACCGACCCGATCTACCCCACGTCCCGGCTGGTCGAGCCGTCGGCCGATGTGGGCGCGGACCTCCGGGTGGGCCTCACTTCCGACCTGACGCTCAACGCGGCCATCAATCCGGACTTCGGGCAGGTGGAGGCGGACCAGGTGGTGCTCAACCTGAGCAACCAGGAGCTGTTCTTCCCGGAGAAGCGACCGTTCTTCACCCAGGGCCTCGAGCTCTTCCAGCCGGTGGGCGCGGAGTTCAACAACGTGCCGATGCAGCTCTTCTACAGCCGGCGCATCGGGCTCGATGCGCCCATCCTCGCCGCGGCGAAGGTGACCGGGACGGGGTGGAAGGGCCTCGACGTCGGCATCCTCGACGCGGTGGTGATGGGCGCCGGTGACCCGGGGAAGCGGGACGTGGCGTACCTCGACGCTCCGGACCCGGACGACCCCTGGGTCCACCAGGTGGAGGGCAACCCGGACCGGCGTTTCCAGTTCCACCGCCAGCAGCCGTTCCACCTCGGGATGAACAGCGCGCTTCCCAGGGAGCCACCGGTCTCGCGGAACTACTTCGCGGCGGTGGCGCGGCAGACGTTCCTGGGGAACTCCTCGGTGGGGCTGACCATCACCTCGGTGAACCCACTCCAGGCGCGGTGCACGGAGGCGGACATCCAGCGGACGGTGGACCTCCGGAACGCGCTCCCGGTCGACGTCGAGGAGAACACCGCCAGCCCCATCCGCTGGGACCGGAAGCACGCCTACCCGGGGGCGCCGCTGCTCAACGACTGCGCGGCCTTCGGAGGGACGACCGCCGGGCTCGACTTCAACCTCCGGACGCACGACGGCGAGTGGGTCGCGCTGGGGACGGTCGTCGGAAGCAGGCGGTTTGGTGGCCCGGCCGAGGACGTGCTCCGCGACGGCACGGTGATGCACCCCGGAGATCTCGGCGCCGGTGGGTACCTCGTGGCCGGCAAGGTGGGGGGCGAGGGCGTCCGCGCCTGGATCGTCGGCCGCTACGCCTCACCGAAGCTGGACCTCACCGCCATCGGCTACCAGCAGAGCCAGAACCAGCAGGCCGTCGGGGCGAACCTGGCCTACTACCGGAGCAACGGGATCGGCGCCTTCCACGAGGTCCAGGCCAAGATCTTCGCGAACACCTGGTGGTCCACCGACGGGCGCTGGACCCCGCGCGGGAACTACGCGGGCTTCGAGGTCTCGAGCATCCTCCCCGGCTACCAGCAGCTCGGCTGGAACGTGCAGATGGAGATCCCCCGCTACGACATCCGGGAGATCGACGGCTACGGCGTTCCGTTCGAGCGCATCGGCGACGTGGCCACCGCGCTGTTCGGGAGCACCGACCCGAACCGCCCGGTGGTGCTGAGCGGCTTCGTCTTCGGAGCGCGGGGCTTCCCGCAGGGCCCGACCCCCGTCCTCTACGCCTGGGGGACCGAGCTCACGCTCTTCGTCCGGCCGGTGTCGTGGTCCGAGACGCAGCTCATCGGACACTACGAGCACAATCCGCAGGGCCATCGATTCGTAGACTGCGTCGGTTCGGGGATGGCCTCGTGCAGGGCCGCGGGGGTCGGAGATCCGTACCTCAACCAGTTCGTGTTCGCCGTGCAGGACCCGAAGTTCTTCTCCCTCACGCTGCGCCAGACCTTCGTCTTCGCGCCGAAGCTCACGCTGCAGATCTACGCCCAGCTGTTCAGCGCGGGCTCGCACTACAGCGACTTCGCGGTCGGCTCCGCGAGGGCAGGGGAGCGCCTCGACCTGGACCAGCTCACGCTCTCGCCCCGGCCGGACTCGGTGGACAACCCCGACTTCCACGAGGCTGCCTTCAACCTCAACGTGGTGCTGCGCTGGGAGTACAGGCTCGGCTCGACGCTCTACCTGGTCTACTCGAGAAATCAGTCCGTACTGGGGGTCGCGCCAGGTCAGGAGCCGACGTCCGGGATTCTCCCGCTGCGCCTCGGGCCGGGGCCCGCGGTCGACACGTTCCAGGTGAAGTGGTCCTACTTCTTCGACCTGTGATCGAGGCGCTGCGGCTCAGCCGCGCGGCTCGGACTTCGGCCGGTCGCGGTAGAAGAGGATGAGCGAGTAGCAGTGGAACTCGTTGTCGCTGGACTGGCAGACGACGCGATCCACGACCTCGAGATCGGCGTTGCTCTTGAGCCAGCGCGTGACGTTCTCGCCCAGCTCCTCGCGCTCCCGCGCCTTCGTGGCCGAGAACACCTTCACGCCCGTGAACATGCGCCGAACCCCTCCCCGAGGACCGCCGCCCGCCTGCCTGTATGGCATGCGGCCGGAAGGGGTGTCAAAGGCAGGCGACAGGTCGGTGGCGCGCGCCGGGGGTCATGGCCACCCTCCGGGGAAGCAGCAGGGCGGGCGGGGCGAGGGAGAAGTCTTGAACAACAAGAAAGACGCGGCGGTTCGTTTCATTCAGGAGATCCAGCGCATGGATCCGAGGCAGCTCCATGCGCTCATCGGCCGCGAGGCGGGGGAGGATCTGGCCCAGTTCTTCATGAGCTACAGCGCCACGCTCATCGCCAGGGACCCCGAGCGCGTGCTGCAGAACGGCTCTTCCCTCATGCTGATGGGCTACCTCATCCGCACGCAGGAGGAGCGGCGGAAGGAGCCCGTCTTCGAGCAGCCGCTGGCGTACGCCTGACCTGACCGCTCCTGTGGTCTCGACCCGGGACCGGGGTCCGTGCTAGCCGCGGACCTTCCCGGACATGCTCATCGACCTTCACGTTCATTCGCACCTCACCAAGGGGTGCGACCTCGACCCTCGCGCCGTGCTCGAGCGGGCTGCCTCACTCGGCCTGGAGGGGGTCGCCTTCACCGAGACCAACACCCAGGACGGCTGTGACGAGCTGTTCGACCTCCAGCCGAAGACGCCCCTGCGCATCTTCGTCGGGCTGGAGCTGGTGACCGACCGCGGGCAGTACCTCTGCTTCTTCGCCCGCCCGGAGGAGGCGCCCGAGCCGGTGCAGCTCTGGGGGAGCAACCGGGAGAAGCCCTGGAGCGCGGTGGAGGTCATCCCCAAGGTGCTCTCGCTCGGGGCGGTGGTCGTCGCGGCCCGTCCCTACGACCGGGACTTTCCCTCACCCGCGCTGGACCAGGTGCTCAGCGTCCAGGGGCTGTCCGCGATCGAGGGCTACAACGCGCGGGTGCGCCAGCCGGCGAACGACCTCGCAGTGGAGGCGGCAGAGAAGATGGGGTTGCCCTCCGTGGGCGGCAGCGACGCGAAGCTCGCGCTCGACGAGGTGGGCCGCGGAGCGACGTTCTTCCGCGACCGGGTGACCAGCCAGGCGGATCTCCTGACCGCGCTGCGCGGCAAGGCCTACTGGCCGGTGATGGTGGGCGAGCTGCCCCGCCTGGGCAAACCGGGCGAGGCCCGCGAGCAGGAGCGGACTCGCAAGAAGAAGGGATTCAGGGGGCGGTTCCGGTAGCGTCCGGCGCCCGCGACTCCACCAGCTGGCCGTCGAGGAACTCGGCCTTGCGGGCTTCTCCGGGCCAGGTCCAGGTCTCCCTTCGCGCTCCGGCCTCGAACCGCTGCTCCTTCTTCGCCGGGGGTCCCCAGGCGGCGAGCACCGCCGTCTCCGGCATCTCGATGACGGTGTGCCGGCTCCGCACCGCCTCGATGACCGCGTCGTTCCAGCCGGTGACTTGGAGCGCGGGGTCGAGTCGGCTCACCCACTGCCCGAGTCCGCCCCAGAACTCCTGATCGGAGCGGGCGCGATCCGGCAGGGGAAGGATGGCGGTGGTGCCACCCGGCAGGCCGAGCCGCACCCAGACCTGGTCCCGCGGCGTGCCCTCGGGACGGGCCGCGCGTGCCTCGGCGCCGGGGAAGGAGATGTCGAGGAGCCGGACCGGCGTGCCGGCCGGGAGGATGCCCTCGCTCCGTCCCGGCCAGCGCGGCTCCTGCTCCTCGAGCGGACCGCCGAGGAGGAACGTCGTTCCGGGGCTCGCGTCGAGGTGAACGCGGACGCAGGAGATGGCGAGCCAGCGCGGCGGCGAGGAGCGGACCTCGCGGAGCACCGCCTCCCGCTGCTCCACGCTCATCGCGGTGCGGCCGGCGCAGCCGGCGAGCAGCACCGCCGCGATGACGCACCGGATGCGGCGCCGCCGCGCGTCCATGCCCGGTTCAGGCCTTTGCCGCGGCGACCTTCGGCGAGGAGTTCACCGGACCCGAGCCCGAGGACCCGGACGAGCCCGAGGACCCGGACGAGCCCGAGGACCCCGAGGAGCCGGAGCTCGCGTCCGAGCTGCCGCCACCGCCACCGCCACCGCCGCCGCTGGCCGGCGTGGAGCCGCCGCCGGCAGGGCTGTCCGTCTTGGCGGCGGGCTTCGGCTCTCCGCCGTCCGACTTGGGCTTGGTGGACGAGTACAGGTCCGAGTACCACCCGCCGCCCTTGAGGACGAAGCTGGTCCGGCTGAGCTGGCGGGACAGCGTGCCGTGGGCGCCACAGTGAGGGCAGGTCTCCGGAGCAGGGTCGTTCACCTTCTGGAACGCGTCCGACGTCCGGTGGCACTTGCTGCATTCGTATTCGTAGATGGGCATGTCCGTTCAGGGGAGTCCGAGCCGCTCCAGGGCTCGGCCGACGAGGGTGGGGGAGACGGAGAGGCGGCGGGCGAGCGCGGCGGGAACGTCCTCGCCGTCCGCGCCGAGCGCGCGGATCTCGCGTCCGAGGTCACCACGCAGGCGATCCTCGAACTCGCGGTCGAGCCCGAGGTCCTCGAGGTACTTGCGCCGGCCGAGCAGGTCGAGCCGGACGGTCCAGCTCGGCGGGGTGAGGACCTCGCGCCGGAAGTGCTCGCGGAGCCGTTCCACCTCGGGTCCGAGCCCGAGCCGGGAGACGAGGGCAGCCAGCTCCGGGCCGCGGAGGCCGAGCGTCCAGGCGACGCGGCCGAGGGCGCCGCGGTGCTCGGAGAGCGCGGCGAGCAGCAGCTCGCGCTCGCTTGCCTCGGCGGCGTCGAGCAGGCCGTGGTGGACGAGCAGGGCGTCGAGCTCGGTCGCGGAGGGCTCGCCGCGGCTCCCGGTGTAGCCGTGGGCGAGCGTGCGGAGCAGCGCGGGGCGGTGGCCGTGCTGGGCGAGGAGCGACTCCAGCGTGGCGCGGCCCTCCGGCCCCTCCAGCGCCTCGAGCGGCGCGCGCTGCAGCTCGCCCTGCGTGAACCGGCCGCGGGGTGCCGGCTGCGCCGGAGCCTGGGCGGTACGGCGCCGGGGGGCGATCCGCTCGGCCACCGTCGGGGCAGCAGGCGTGCTTCTCCGGTCTCCTTGGCGGGCAGGCGTCTCCGCTTCCTCGACCGGCGGCGAGGGCAGGACCGCGGCAGAGGTCTGCGCCGGTGGCGCGGGGACGCCGGTTGCCGGAACCTCTGACGGCGGACCCGCGCGGAGCTCGGCGAGGGCGAGCAGCTCCTCGACGAGGGCGTAGTACCCGGACCGCTCCCGGAGGGCGGCGGTGTCGGGCGGCGTGCCGCGCGCGAGGTCGACGACCGCGAAGGGGCCGAGTGGCCGGACGGGCGGCTCGGCGTCGGTCACCGCCCGGACGCGGAAGTCGTCGGCCTCGGTCACCGTGGACAGCGCCTCGCGGACCGCTCGCGGGGCGGCCGGGGTTCCGGCGCGCCGGCAGAAGTCGGAGACGGCAACGGCCACGGGGGTGGGCACGTCGTCAGGCTGGCGTTTGCGTTCCCAGGACGCCATGAAGGGGTCGGATGAGACCAGTAGCATCCCGGGACGGGCGCCACGGTCGGTTTCGATGACTCCGGAACACAATCTAAGCAGAGGGGCAGGTTCGCAAGTCGATGCACCCTCGGTGGGAGGACTCCGCCTGGGCCCGGGGCTCGGGGTGGCGCTGTACGTCCTCCTGCTCGCCTCGGCGGGGCTCTCCTTCTTCGGCCGGAGCTTCCCGGGACGGCTACCCATCGCGCTGGAGCGCGTGACGCCCTGGGTCTTCGCCGTCTTCGTGGCGTGCTTCGCGGTCTACCGGTTCGGGCTGGCGAGCGCACGTAAGTACCCGGCGAGCAAGGCGTTTTTTCAGGTCGGACTGGCGGTGGTCGTGTTCCTGCTGCTGCTGCCGTCGTCCCGGGCGCCGTATGTCCCCGCCGGGACGGCGCTCGGGCAGGCGCTGGTGGATCCTGACCCACGGCTGCGTGCGCTGGCGGCGGAGGTGGCCCGCTACCGTCCGGAGGGTCGGGGGTATGTTCCGGCGCTGGTCCAGGCGCTATCGGACCCGGACCCCACCGTGCGCGCGCAGGCGCACGCGTCCCTCGTCCGGTTGACGGGGGAGGACCTCGGGTCGCCCGACGCTCCCGGGGCCGTGGAGGCGTGGAGGCGTCGTCACCCGTGAGCCATCCCCAGAACCGATCGGAGCTTCTCAGCCGCTACATGGCCGAGCACGGCCTGAAGAGCACGCGGCAGCGGAGCCTGATCATCGACACCTTCTTCTCCATGGGCGGCCACCTCGCGGTGGAGGAGCTCTGGGCGAAGGTGCGCGAGCGAGATGCACGGGTGTCTGTGGCCACGGTGTACCGGACGATGAAGCTGCTGCACGAGTGCGGACTCGCCCACGCCCGGAACTTCGGCGACGGGCAGACCCGCTACGAGGCGGCGGTCGGCCGCCACCACCACGACCACCTCATCTGCACGCGCTGCGGCACCATCGTCGAGTTCGAGAACGACCGGATCGAGGCGCTCCAGGACAAGGTCGCGCGCAAGCACGGTTTCCAGGTCACCTCGCACAAGATGGAGCTGTACGGGTTCTGCGACGCGTGTCAGCGGGAGATCGCCGGGGGAGACTCGCCGCGGGCCTGACACGCCATGTGGCGAGGGCCATCGTCGCGCTCGGGCTGTGGACGGCCGGGTGCGCGGGGCAATCGGGCAGGCCCCCGCCGAAGGTCGATGCGTCGCCGTACCTGGCGGAGCTGCAGCGACTTCCCGTCCTGGGAGGCGGGTGGATCGACGGCAGCCAGCTCGCGGGCAAGGTGGTGGTCGTGCAGTTCCTGGCGACGTGGTGCTTCCCCTGCATCGCGACGGCGCCTCGCCTCCAGCAGATCTACGACACGGATCAAGCGCGCGGCCTGGTGGCGATCGCGGTGGGGATGGACCTCGAGGGACCTCAGGTCCTGCGTCCCTTCGCCGATCAGCTGGGACTCAGGTACCCGGTGCTGGTCGCGGACGATGCGCTCCGGAACGGCCAGACCGCGTTCGGGAAGGTGGGGCTCCTGCCGACGACGCTGATCATCGGGCGCGACGGTCGGGTGGTGTCCATCTACGCAGGGGTGGCAGAGCAGGGGACGCTGGAGCCGCTCATCGACGAGGCGCTCCGGAAGCCCGCGGCTCGCTGAACGCCACCGGGCCGCGGATCGATCGTCCAGCCGGGGGCAGGTCGGTCCAGCCGGGGCAGCGCGATCCGGATGGCGACCCTACGTTCCTCCGAACCGGAGGACGTCTCATGGCAACGGCCGACGTGCAGGAAGCGGGGATCCCGTACCGGGAGCTCGGCCGGACGGGGGAGCGGGTCTCGGCGATCGGTCTGGGCGGGTGGCACCTCGGGCTACCGGGGGTGAGCGAGCAGCTGGCGCTCCGGATCGTTCGCCGGGCGATCGACGAGGGGATCACCTTCCTCGACAACTCGTGGGACTACAACGGGGGTGCGAGCGAGCGGAGGGTCGGGAAGGCGCTCCGGGCTGGCTACCGGGAGAAGGTCTTCCTGATGACGAAGATCGACGGGCGCTCGGCGGCCGAGGCCACGCGGCAGCTCGACGAGTCGCTTCGGCGGCTGAAGACCGACCGGATCGATCTGGTCCAGCATCACGAGGTGCTTCGGTTCGACGATCCGCACCGTATTTTCGAGAAGGATGGGGCGAACGAGGCGCTGCTGGCAGCGCGGAAAGCGGGGAAGCTCCGGTACATCGGCTTCACCGGACACAAGGATCCGAGCGTGCACCTGCACATGCTCGAGGTCGCGCGCGAGCACGGCTTCCGCTTCGACGCCGTCCAGATGCCCCTGAACGTGATGGATGCGCACTACCGGAGCTTCGAGAAGGGCGTGCTGCCCGAGCTGGTGCGCGAGCGGATCGGCGTGCTGGGGATGAAGAGCATGGCGAACGGGCTGATCCTGCGAACGCGGACGGTCACGGCGATCGAGTGCCTGCACTACGCGCTGAACCTCCCGACGTCGGTGGTCATCACCGGCTGCGACAGTGTGAAGATCCTGGAGCAAGCGCTGGAGGCGGCGCGGACGTTCCGCCCCCTGAGCAGGGCCGCGGTGAAGGAGCTTCTCGGCAGGACCCGGGAGCAGGCGCTCAGCGGGGAGGTCGAGCTGTTCAAGACGACGTCGATCTTCGATTCGACGGCGAAGAATCCGGACTGGCTCGGGGAGGAGCCGGAGCGCCTGCAGCGGTTGATGCCGGTGTAGAGGCTGAGCCGCCCCGGGTGCGCGTGGGAGCACAGGTTTCGGCGACGCAGGAGCTCAGAGGATCGTGCCCCGGGGAGACGCGGGAACCGAGGGGCCCGGCTGGCAGAGGCTGTCCCGCGCGGCCTGCGAGACCGTCCACTCTCCGGTGGAGGCGCAGTCGGTGTACGACACCGAGCCGAGCGCCGCGCTGATCCAGGAAACCGAGGTCGCGGGTAGACGGAAACAGTTTGGAACGCCTCGCCCGGTGAATCGACGGCGGCCAAGCAGTCGAGCGTTCCAAAGTGCTTCTCGAGCGTGACGATCCTGGTTTCCTGGATCAGGCGGCGTCGGGGCCGTGCGCCCACCGTGGCTCCTCGGAGCCTCGCGAGGTCGCGCAGGCCCCCGCGGAACTGCCGGACGGAAGCGCCCGCGGCCGCCGCGTCCCCTCAGGGCAGGGATACTCCACTCCTCGTCCCGTGTCCGACCACCGTGGGCAGCATGATCCACCCTCGTTCGGCTGGCCGGGCGGCTTTCTTGCGGGGTCCCGACCCACTGCTACCGTCCTGTGTCGGCGATGGACTGGATGCGGAGGTACGGCTGGCGGCTGGCGGCGGCAGTGTCCCTCGTGCTCGCCCTGGTGAGCGCGCTCGAGCCGCGAGGGTTCCGCCGCCACGCCCGTCTCCGCGCTCAGGCCGAGGCGCTCTCGCAGCGCAATGCCCAGCTCCGGGAGGAGAACCTCCGCCTCACCCGCGAGATCGAGGGTCTCCGCGGTGACCCCGCGGCCATCGAGCGCGCCGCCCGCGAGGAGCTGGGCTTCGTGAAGCCCGGCGAGATCGTCATCCATCTCGAATGAGCCCGCGCTCCGTCCGCATGCCGCGCGCGGCGCGGTGGCTGCTCCGCTCCATCGGTCCGGTGTCGGTCGTCGCGGTGGGGTGGCTCCTCGCCCAGGGCCGCCTCCGCGGCGTCGCCGATCCGCGCTGGGGCGAGGTGGCCGCCGCCGCCGGCCTGGTGGCCGGACTGTGCGTTGCCGGAGTCCGCCGGGCCTTGCGCGCTCCGAACGCCGCGCGGCCCCGGGTCGGCCACGATCTCGAGCTCGGCGCACCGGTGGTCGCCGCGGCGTACATGGTCATCGCCCTCGCCGGCCCCGACGTCCATCCGCTGGTCTACGTCGTGATGGCCGGGCTGGTGGGCTTCTTCGAGGCCCTCCCTGCCGCGCTGCTCCTCGGCCTCGCTCTCGGGTTCGAGGCGCTCCTCACACTTCGCTCGGGATGGATCACCTTCGCGACGCACGCGGCGTTCCTCGCGCTCTTCGCCGTCATCTACCGCGTCGTCCTCAACGCCCGGCTGGCGCTGGCCCGTCGCGCAGAGGACGAGGCCGTGAAGGCCCGCCTCAGGGAGGTCGAGGAGCGCGCGCGGACCTACCGCCTCGCGAGCGCCGGGAGCTCCGAGCCCGCCCCCGATTCCGGCAGCCAGTGGATGCTCGCCGCGGTGAAGCAGGTGGAGGGCGCGGTGGGCTCGGTGCTGGAGATCGGCGAGCTCGCGCTCCGGACCCACACCTGCGCCGCCTTCCTCCTCGCCCCGGACGATCGAACCCTGGTTCTCCACGACTGCCGCAGCGCCTCGGAGCGCGTCCAGCGGGGCGCGGTCCACGCCGGCGAGGGCATCCTCGCGGGGGTTCTGAAGCGCTCGGTGCCGGTGCGCATGGTCTCGCCCTCGGGCTTGCGAGGCGTCACCTGGTACGACGGTGGGCCCGCCCCACGGAGCGTCTGTGCCGTGCCCCTCGCCGAGCCCGGCGGCCAGCTCCGGGGCGTCCTGGTGGCGGACCGGATGGAGCCCCAGCCGTTCGAGGACGGACAGGAGGCGCTGCTCCGGACGCTCGCCGCAGAGGTGCTGCGGGCCATCGAGGTGGAGCGAGTGCTGGT
>CAZDSB010000210.1:0-3066 GCA_964507515.1 uncultured Myxococcaceae bacterium | reverse complement strand
TCCGCGACGGCGCGGGGAAGGCCGCGCGCCGCCTGCGAGGCCGCTTCGTCCGTGGGAGCGCGTTCGATGGCGCTCTTCAGCGCGAACGGCGACTCGCGCTCCATGCCGAGAAGGTCGGTGTCAGTGACGACGCCCACGATGGCCCCCGAGTCCATCGAGGAGTCGCTTCGCCAGGCCCTGGACGCCCTGGAGCGGACCGGGCTGCTCTACATGCACGACGCCCGGAAGCCGAGCGTGACCGCCCTGGTCGCCGGCGCGCCCATCAAGGGATCCTGGTGGGGTCACCCCGCCGGCAGGCGCATCTTCCAGGTGGCGAGCGCGCTGGAGGACGGAGGGATGGCGCTGTTCGTCCCGCTGCTCTCGGCGAAGGTGACGCTGGTGCACCGGCGGCTCTGGCCGGCGCTGGTGAGCGTTGGTGAGTCTCGGGCACCATGGCAGATGGACCCGCTCGCGCCCAGGGCGGTGGAGCTGCTGGCGGAGGTGGACCGGACCGGGCGCGTGCGCGCGACCGGGCCGAGCTCGAAGGCGCTCGCGCGGGCGCTGCTGGTCCACGCCGAGCAGGTGCACACGGCGGGCGGCTCGCACGCCACGGAGCTGGTGTCGTGGGCGGCGGTCAGGAGCGCGCGGGGAATCGTCGAGCGGCTCGACGCGGACACCGCGCGCCGGGCGATCGAGGACGCCGCCGAGCAGCTCGATGCGATCTCCGGACTCCCGTGGGTTCGGGGGCGCTGAATCCGCGAGGTATCAGGGTGCGCAGTCCCGGAGGACGTACCCGTGGGCGTCGCCGTCGTTGTCCAGCCAGTCGCCCACGACGAGCCCCCAGAGATTGATCCCGAAGGCGTCGGTCTCCGCGGCCCCGGGGTAGTCGATCTGGCGATATCGGTTTCCAGCTTTGAGAAAGCCATGATCTCCCAGGTCCTCGTACTGGAAGACACCGGCGATGGTTCCGAGGAGATTGATCCTCCGGGCGGAGGTCGCGACGGTCGTTCCTGGAAAGTCGAAGGACTGGAGTTGCCCGTTGCGGAGAATCCAGGCGTGGACTCCGTCCTGATCATCCACCCAGTCTCCAATCGTGACGCCGAGGTCGTTGAGGTCCCAGACGTCGGTGGTCGCCGAGCCCGGAACGTCGACCTGGGTGAACTTCCCTGACTCGAGGGTGAAGCCGTGCTCCACGCCGTCGTCCTTTGAGAAGTTGCCGGTGATTCGCCCACGATCGTCGATGCCGCGCACGCGCGTGTCGGCCGCACCCGGGTAATCGACGGTCTCGTAGTGACCGCGATGCAGGACGAACCCGTGGCTCACCCCATCCTGGTCGACATAGCGGCCGACCACCACGCCCAGGTTGTTGATGTCGATGGGCGCGGTGAACGTCCCCCCAGGAAACTCGAGCGTCTCGAAACTCCCGCTCGGCTGCCGGAGGAACCCCTTCACCACCCTGTCGGAATCGGTCCACCGACCGACGATCTGCCCGAGGTCATTCACCCCGAATCCGTTGGTGTCGGTCCCCCCCGGAACGTCGAAGGAGGCGAATCCGCAGCGTCCAGGCGGATGGGTCCAGCGGAGGGCGAGCTCCTCGACGTCGGTGGCGATCTCGGCCGGCTTGGGCGTCGCGGTGCGGCTCGGGCTTCCGCTGCCCGGGCCGCATCCAGCCGCGATGATCCACGTGACCGTCAGAAAGCATCCCAACGAAGGTGGTGCTCTTCTCTTCTCGGGGCTCATCGTCTGCTCCTCGGTGAAAGCGCGAGAGGTCGCGCCGTCCGATCGAGCGACGGATCGAGCCTCGAGCGCACGCGAAGGAGCTCTGGTTTCGGGTTTACGCGGAGCGCGGTAAGCGCGGCGCGTTCAGCTGACCAGCGCCACCGCCCAGCGCGCGAACGCGAGCCAGGGAGCGCTGCTCCAGATCAGGACCCTCACCACCTGGCTCACGATGAGAAAGCCTCCCGCGAGCACGGTCACTCGATGGATCCGGCCGCTCGATCGGAGATCCCACGCGGCGAGAGCGAGCAGCCCGAGGTCCGGGAGCACGAAGGTCACGATGTAGTCGTTGAGGAACGACGGCGTGGGCATGCGGCCGATCGCCGGAGACATGAGCGCGACCATCGTCACGAACATCAGCCGCTTGTGAGCCTGTGGCTTCCGGCGCATCGCGAGCGCCGTGCCCACGAGCGCGGCAAAGACGAGAATGTCGAACAGCGGCACCGCCAGCCAGGTGAGCGGAGGGAGCGACGGCGGGCCCGATCCGCGCGCGGCCTGCCGGAGCGCAGTGAGCGTCCCCACGATGACCATCGTGCTCGCGAGCAAGACGCCAAGGACGCCGACCCGCCGGTGGAGATCGGTCCGCCGGGCCGCTACCAGGCCCGTCTGGACCACGAAGAGCGCCACCCAGGAGGAGAAGAGCAGCGCGTGGAGGTGCACCAGCGGCGTCGGCGGCACCAGCGGTGCGTACGGCCGGACGATCCCGCGGAGATAGTACGAGGGGGCGAAGCCGAGAAAGACGAGGAGCAGGAACACCCCCGCCATCCCGACGAAGAACGTCCTCTCCTCGAGGATGCGCGTCCGAGCGACGTGCGTGCCGGCGCGCATCCGTCTACCCGAGCCGGAGCAGCTCCCGGGCCTGCTGGGGTGTGGCGATCTCCCGGCCCTGCGCGCGGGCGCGCTTCGCCGCCTCGGCGACCAGCTCCCAGTTGCCCTTCGCGAGGACGCCCTTGCTCACGTAGACGTTGTCCTCGAGCCCGACCCGGCCGTTGCCGCCCTTGGCCGCGCCGAGCTCGGCCATCGGGATCTGGTGCCGCCCCACCCCGGCGACCGTCCAGGTGCTGCCGGCCGGGAGCGAGCCGATCATGAAGTCCAGCGCTCGCTCCGAGGCGCCGAGCGAGCCCGGGACGCCGAGGACGAAGTCATAGTGCGCCGGGAGGTCCACCAGGCCCTCCTTCGCCAGCCACTCGGCTTGCTCGATCATCCCGGTGTCGAAGCACTCGATCTCCGGGCGGAGGCCGAGCGCCCGGATGCGGCGGGCGATCTCCTTCACCAGCGGCCGGGGGTTGCTGAACACGTCGTCGCCGAAGT
>CAZDSB010000209.1:0-4980 GCA_964507515.1 uncultured Myxococcaceae bacterium | reverse complement strand
GACGAAGCGGACGAAGCGCTCGTCGGCCCGGAGCTTGTCGGGGGAGTGACCGCCGGGAAGGACCAGCGCGGCGTAGTCTTGCGGCCGCGAATCGCCGATCGAGCGGGTCGCCTTCGTGGTGACCTTGCCCTTGTCGCCCTTCAGCTCCTCGCCGGCCTCACGGCCTATGATGTCCACGTCGAACCCCTCGGCCTTCAGCCGGTCGTAGGGAACCTTGAACTCGCTGTCCTCGAATCCTGGTCCGAGCAGGATCGCAACCTTCTTGGCCATGGCGTCGTCTCCTCTTGGAGCGACGCTGTGCACCGCGGCGCGCGCTGTCCAGACCAGGCTCGCTCCTCCCCGCGCCACGCGGGCGAGGGTGCGTCACGGAATGGTCGGCATTCCCTCGTACAGGTAGACCGTGTTCTCCAGTCGCGCACCCTTGGCGTCCGCCACCACGAACTGCGACGGCTTGCCCGAGGGACGGGTGCTCCACATGGTCGCGCCGGCGTAGGCGCCCGCCTTGTTCACCGCATAGAAGCTGATGGCGAAACCAGGGCGCCCCTTGCCGTCGAGGAGGCGCTTCTCCTTCGTCGTCTCGGCGATGCGCTTCAGCACGTCGAGGCACGCGTCCTTCGGTGAGCGGCCGGCGCGCATCCGCTCGACGACGAGGCTGCCTCCGGACACCAGGATGTTCGCCTCCCCCCGGCCGGTGCTCCCCGCCGCACCGATGCCGTTGTCCACGAAGCAGCCCGCGCCGATCAGCGCAGAGTCCCCGACCCGGCCGGGCATCTTGAAGAAGAGGCCGCTGGTGCTCGTGCAGCCGGCCAGGTCTCCCCGTCCGTCGCACGCCGAGAGATGCACCGTCCCGTGGCTGCGGGGGTCGCGGAAGGGGTCTCGGCCGTACTGGCGGATGAAGTCCTGCACGTCCGGGTCGAGCTTCTCCACGTCCGGCTCGATCCACTTGTCCTTCGCCGAGAGGTTCTGCTTCCAGTAGAGCCACACCTTCCGGGCCTTGTCGGTGAGGAGGTTCTCCACCGGGAAGCCGTTCATCTCCGCGAAGCGCCGCGCGCCGGGACCGACCAGGAGGATGTGGTCGGTGGTCTCCATCACCGCCTTCGCGACGCGGCTGGGGTTCTTGATGCCCTCCAGCGACGCGACCGCGCCGGCCCGCGCCGTCGGCCCGTGCATCACGCAGCTGTCGAGCTGGACGACGCCATCCTCGTTCGGGATGCCCCCGTAGCCGACGCTCATGTCCTTCGGGTCGTCCTCGACGAGGTTCACCCCGGCGATGATCGCGTCCAGCGGATCCGTCCCGGCCTGGATCCGCTGCAGCGCGAGCTCTGCGGCCTTGAGGCCGTTCGAGGAGCCCACCACCACCGGTCGCGTTCCGGCCCCGCCGCCTCCGGTGCCCGGTCGGGCGGCGCTGGCCGCGAAGGGAGCGAGCGCGGCGGAGGAGAGGAAGAAGCGTCGGCTGACCAAGGTGCAATCTCCTGGGAAGGCCGGGGAGCATGCACGGGCGAGATGCCGGGAAGCACGACGTTTCTGGGCATGTCAGGGCGGACCCGTTCGGCGCCGCACGCATTCCTCGCCGGGCCGGACGGGGCGCCGGGGTAGCATCCGCGGCCGCACGACAGGGGAGGGGCAGATGAGCGAAGCGCGGCGATTCGTCGGAGTGGTCCTGCTGCTCGTCGGGACCGGAGCAGCGGCGGCCGACGCCGGCAAGACCTCGGTGATCGCGGTCGGCAAGTGCGACGAGGCCAGCGCCATCGCCGCGCGGACCTTCCGGTCGACGCTCGCCGGCAAGCCGGGCGCGCAGGTCGCCTCCGAGGCCGAGACGGCGCAGCCGTTCGGCGGGACGACGGAGCACACGCTCTCCGCGGTGACCGGCGCCATCGCCTCGGCACGGAGCGACTTCTACGGCAGCCAGGCCGCCCAGGCGAAGACGACGCTCCAGGGCACCCTGGACGACGTGACCCGGCTCCCACCCTCGGACGCGCGATGGGCCGCGGAGCGCGACGCGCTCACCCTGCTCGCGCAGGTGCTCCAGAAGAGCGACCCCAAGGGCGCCGAGGCGGCGCTCAGCCGCGTGTTCCGAGTGGAGCCCGACTACCAGCCCGACACGAGCAACTACCCGCCCTCGTTCCAGAAGTACGTGAACGGCATCCGCAAGGCGGCGAAGAAGAAGGGCACCTCGCGGCTCGACGTCAGCACGTCTCCGCCGGGCAAGGCGGTCTACGTCGGCGGCCGCAAGGTCGGCGTCGGCCCGGTGAGCATTCGTGTCCCGCCTGGCGAGTACCGGGTGGAGGCCGACTGGGGACACCGCGGTGCGGTGCGGACCATCACCGTGCCCTCCACGCCCGTGGAGCTGAGCGCGGCGGTCGAGGGAGCGGTGTATCCGGACGGTGGTCCCTGCGTCGAGGCCAGCGAGCCCGTGGCCGCGCTCGCCCGTGCCGGCAGGCTCACCCGCGGAACGCGCATCATCGGGGTGCACCCGGAGGCGGCCGGCGACGACAGCTTCGAGGTGGAGACCTCGGCCAATCCCCAGGGACAGGACGTGAGCGAGGCGCGGGTCAAGGTGCAGCCGGGCGCGCCGACGGCCGAGGCGCTGGGCCTGCTCGCGGACTGGTCGGTGAAGGGAGGGGCGGCCGATCCTCCGGTGGAGGTGACCCGTGGACCGGGGGCGAAGCCGCTGGTGGCCCCGGTGGCCGCGGCGACCGCCGGCGTGGCGGCGGGTGCGGCCGCGACCGATGCGTCGGGCGCTCCGGCAGCAGCTGCGCCCGCGGCGTCGGCCCCGGACCCCAACGCGCCGCACTTCGAGGCGGCGGTGCGGGCGGGATTCGGGATTCCGCTCGGCGAGGCGTTCGGGACGGGCAGCGCGACCTTCAGCAACAAGATGAGCGACCTCGACTCGTACACGATCCCCATCTGGGTCGACGTCGGGGTGCGGCTCTGGAACTCGCTCTTCCTCGGCGTCTACTTCTCCTACGGATTCGGCGGGTCCACGGACGCGACGACCTGCGGCACGGACTTCAGCTGCTCGCCCAGCACGATGCGCTTCGGTGGCCAGGTGCACTGGCATCCGGCCGGCAGCGCTTCGGTCGACCCGTGGATCGGGCTCGGATCTGGGTACGAGAAGCTCAGCATCGGCGTCAGCGGCGCGGCATCGGGAACTCTCGAGTTCTCGGGCTGGGAGTGGGCCACCGCACAACTCGGTATCGATTTCGCGCTCGGTTCGGTCGTGCGCATCGGCCCCTGGGTGAGCTTCTCCATCGGGCAGTACGGGACCGGGACGGTCGGCGGCTCAGGCGGGAACTCGCAGAGCGGTCCCATCGCAAACAAGGGCACCCACGAGTGGCTCATGGGCGGCGTCCGCCTGGTCATCCTGCCCTGAGCATGGTCGCTGGCGCGCCGCAGCGCGCCGCAGCGGGCTTCCAGGAGCCTCCGCCTGGCTGAGTCGGGGTTGCTCCGGAGCCTCCGAGCGGCGACTCTGACCTCCGCATGACGCCTTTACCCGATGCCGCCGGGGAGCTCTCGCTCGAGGAGCTCTGGATGCCGTTCACCGCCAACCGGGCGTTCAAGAAGGCTCCCCGGCTCCTGGCCAGCGCCTCGGGGATGCACTACCGCGACCCGGAGGGGCGGATGGTGCTCGATGGAACCGCGGGACTCTGGTGCGTCAACGCCGGGCACTGCCGCCCGCACATCGTGGATGCCATCCAGCGATCCGCGGCGACGCTGGACTTCGCGCCCGGCTTCCAGATGGGACACCCGGCGAGCTTCGCTCTGGCCCACGCGGTCGCGGCGCTCGCCCCCGGGGATCTCGACCACGTCTTCTTCGCGAACTCGGGGTCGGAGGCGGTGGACTCGGCGCTGAAGATCGCGCTCGCGTATCATCAGGCCCGCGGCGAGCCCGAGCGGGTGCGCTTCGTGGGCCGGATGCGCGGCTACCACGGCGTCGGGTTCGGAGGCATCAGCGTCGGAGGCATCGAGTCCAACAGGAAGGCCTTCGCCGCGCAGCTCCTGCCTCAAGTGGACCACCTGCCGCACACCCACGACCTCGCGCACAACGCCTTCTCTCGAGGACAGCCGGCCTGGGGAGCGCAGCTCGCCGACGCGCTCGAGGAGCTCGTCGCGAAGCGAGGCGCCAAGACCATCGCCGGGGTCATCGTCGAGCCGATGGCCGGATCGACGGGCGTCCTCGTCCCCCCGAAGGGATACCTCGAGCGGCTCCGGGCGATCTGCGACCGGCACGGGCTGCTCCTGATCTTCGACGAGGTCATCACCGGCTTCGGCCGGCTCGGGACCCCGTTCGGCGCGGACTACTTCCGGGTGCAGCCCGACATGCTCACCGTGGCCAAGGGCATCACCAACGGCGCGGTGCCGATGGGCGCGGTCGTCGTCCGGCGAGGCATCTACCAGGCGGTGGTGGACGCAACCGAGGCCGGCATCGAGTTCTTCCACGGCTACACCTACTCGGGGCATCCGCTGGCGTGCGCCGCGGGCCTGGCGACGATCGAGGTCTATCGGCGGGAGGGGCTGTTCCAGCGCGTGACGGAGCTCGCGCCCTTCTGGGAGGACGCGGTGCATTCCCTGAAGGGGCTGCCGCACGTCATCGACATCCGGAACCTCGGGCTGGTGGCGGGCATCGAGCTCGAGCCGCGAACGGGGAAGGTCGGCGCGCGGGGCTACGACGCCCTGGTCGAGGCGTTCCGGAGCGGGCTGCTGATCCGCGTCACCGGCGACATCATCGCGCTGTCGCCGCCGCTCATCATCGAGCGTGCGCAGATCGAGCAGATGGTCGACCTGCTCCGGGGTGTCCTGAAGAAGCTCGCCTGAGCCGGCGCGGCTAGAGCCGCCGGAACATCACCAGGGTATCCACGTCGCCGAGCGTGGGATGTTCGAACGCGCCCGGAACGCGGCAGAGGGTCTCGAAGCCCATCGACGTCCAGAGGTGGACCGCCGGGGCGTTGGTGCTCACGACGATGTTGAACTGCATGGACC
>CAZDSB010000208.1:0-3908 GCA_964507515.1 uncultured Myxococcaceae bacterium | reverse complement strand
CTGGATCCTCGGGACCGTCGTCCCGCTGTCCAACCTCGACCGGGCGACCAGCTACAAGGACAAGCTTGCCCGAGGCATCTCGGCGGACTTCGGGCTCTTCTCGTACCCGGTGCTGATGGCAGCGGACATCCTGCTCTACGGCTCGGACCTGGTCCCGGTGGGCAAGGACCAGGTGCAACACCTCGAGTTCGCGCGCGACTGGGCCACGAAGTTCAACGTCACCTACGTGCCCGGCTACGACCCGGCCGACCCGACCGGGACCAGGACCGGCCGCCGCGGCATCCTCAAGCTCCCCGAGGCGCTCGTCCAGGAGGCGACCGCGGTGGTCCCCGGCACCGACGGGCAGAAGATGTCCAAGTCCTACAACAACACCATCGACCTCTTCGGGGACGAGGCCGAGGTGAAGAAGCGGATCATGGGCATCAAGACCGACAGCACCCCGGTCGAGGCCCCGAAGCCGGTCGACGCGCCCCTCTACCAGCTCCTCCGGGTGATGCTGCCGGAGAGCGACCTCGCCGCGGTCGACGCCTCGTGGCGGGCGGGCGGGAAGGGGTACGGCGAGTACAAGAAGACGCTGCTCGCCGCCTACCACGCGACCTTCGGGGAGGCACGCACCCGGTATCAGGCGCTGCAGAAGGATCCAGGCTCGGTGGACGCCATCCTCCGGGCCGGGGCGGAGCGGGCCCGGGCGGTCGCTGCTCCGGTCATCGAACGGGTCCGGCAGGCGGTGGGGATCGAGCGTTGACCCTTCGCGGATGGGACTGGTAGGGCCTCGCGCACGGTGCCCACCCACTCCCAGACCCCGGCCGAGCCGGAGGACGTCGCGAAGCCGGGCGCCGCGGCGGTGCACCCCGACCTCCGGGTCGCGCTGCCGAGCTTCGAGGGGCCGCTCGACCTGCTGCTCCACCTGATTCGCGAGCACAAGCTCGACGTCTTCGACATTCCCGTCGCGCTCATCGCCGAGAAGTACAACCAGTCCCTCGCGGAGATGGTGGCGCTCGACCTGGACGTCGCGGGCGAGTTCCTGGTGATGGCGGCCACGCTGGCCCACATCAAGAGCCGGCTCCTCCTGCCCCGGACGGAGACCACGACCGAGACCGGCGAGGCGGCGGAGGAGCAGGGCGATCCGCGGGCCGAGCTCGTGCGGCGGCTGCTCGAGTACCAGAAGTACAAGGACGTGGCCCGGCAGCTCGCCGAGAACCCGCTGCTCGACCGCGAGGTCTTCGCCCGGCGAATCACCCCGGCCGCAGCCGCGCAGGTCGAATCGGCCGCGCTGGCCGAGGTGAGCGTGTACCGCCTGATCGAGGCCCTGGACCGGGTGCTCAAGGCGCTCGAGCCTCGCGTGGGCCACGAGATCGTCCGCGACCAGCTCACCCTGTCGGCGGCGATGCAGGGGATCACCGCCCGCATCCGGCCCGGCGAGCGGATCACCTTCATCCAGCTGTTCGAGGGCCAGCGCACGCGCGGTTCGGTGGTGGTGACCTTCCTCGCGTTGCTGGAGATGGTGAAGCTGCGTCTGCTCCGCGTGCACCAGGACGAGGGGGCGAAGGACATCTGGGTGTCGGCCGAGGCCGGCGCACTCGAGAGCGGGACTCCGGAGGTCGACGATCGTGAGTACTCGTGAGAAGCCGGGCGACGAGCGCCCGGGCACGGCGGTGCCGTTCAGCGAGGCCGAGGTCCAGGAGGTCGCCACTCCGGCGTCGGATGTCGAGCTGGAAGACGTCGAGCCGGCGGAGATCGACGAGCAGCCGCTCGAGTTCGAGCCGTTCGAGCGGATCGTCCAGCGAAGCCGCCGCCTGTCGCCCGAGCGGGTCAGGACCATCGTCGAGTCGCTCCTGTTCGTGACCGACAAGCCGGTCACGCTCGACCAGCTCCATGAGGCGACGGGCATCGACCGGGGCCGGCTGGAGGAGGCGCTCGGTCAGCTGGGCGGGGTCCACCGGGATGGGGTGAGCGGCATCGTCCTCACCGAGGTGGCCGGTGGCTGGCAGTTCCGGACCGACCCTGACAGCGGCGAGTTCGTCCGGCGGTTCCTCCGGGTGAAGCCGCACCGGCTGACGCGCGCCGCGCTGGAGACGCTGGCGATCATCGCCTACCGGCAGCCGGTCACCCGGCCGGAGATCGAGGACGTCCGCGGCGTCGACTCCGGCGCGGTGGTCAAGGCGTTGCTCGAGCGCCGGTTGATCAAGATCCTCGGCAAGAAGGACGAGGTCGGCCGGCCCATCCTCTACGGGACCAGCCGCGAGTTCCTCGAGTTCTTCGCTCTCAAGGACCTGTCGGCCCTTCCGACCCTCCGCGAGTTCCACGAGCTCTCC
Source organism: uncultured Myxococcaceae bacterium (assembly GCA_964507515.1). Lineage (GTDB taxonomy): Bacteria > Myxococcota > Myxococcia > Myxococcales > Myxococcaceae > RPRB01. The sequence continues at coordinate 1,593 of CAZDSB010000208.1, read as the reverse complement.
GAGGAGCACCGCACGCTGGTGGACAAGGAAGCGCCGGCCCCCGCGGGCACCGAGGGGCTGGTCGAGGAGCTCGCGGATCCGGCCTTCGAGCAGGGCCTGGAGGAGGCCTCGCCGGGTGCCGAGGAGGCGATGGACGCGCTCGAGGCGGCGATGGAGGAGGCCGAGGCGCGCTCGAAGGCCGCCGCGGCCTCTCTCGGGACCGAGCCGGCACCGCAGCCGCCGCCGGGCGGAGAGTCCGAGCGGTGAGCGAGCGCCTGCAGAAGTTCCTCGCCCGCGCCGGCGTCGCCTCCCGGCGGCATGCGGAGGGGTTGATCACCGCTGGACGGGTCAGCGTGAACAACCAGCGCGTCACCGAGCTCGGGTCCAAGGTGGAGCCAAGCGATCTGGTGATGGTCGACGGGAAGCTGGTGACCGTCCCGGATCAGACGTCCTGGTACCTGCTCCACAAGCCACCCGGGGTGGTGACGACGCTCTCCGACCCCGAGGGCCGGCCGACCGTCGCCGGACTGCTCGCCGGCGTCGAGGAGCGGGTCTTCCCCGTCGGACGACTGGACTGGGACGCCGAAGGCGCGCTCCTTTTGACCAACGACGGCGGCGCGGCGCACCGCCTGCTCCACCCGAGCTTCGAGGTGCCGCGGACCTACCTAGTCAAGGTGAAGGGCGCGCCGACCGATGAGACCCTGGCGCGGCTGCGCGAGGGCGTACGGCTCGAGGACGGACCGGCGCGTGCGCTCCGTGCGGAGCGCTTCGAGGCCACGGAGCGGAACACCTGGCTCGTCCTCCAGGTCGGCGAGGGACGGCCGCATCTCGTGAAGCGGCTCTGCGCCTCGGTCGGACATCCGGTGGTACGTCTCTTCCGGCCGGGGCAGGCCGGGGTTTCCGTCGCGGGGCTCCAGCCGGGGGAGCTGCGCCCCCTCACCGCCGAGGAGATCCAGCGGGTGGAGGCCATCGCCGCGGGAGGAGCGGTCCCCGAGCCCGCGCCCTTCCTGCCGCCGCGCCGGCACGGCCGATCCGGCGATGACGACGAGGCGCTCGGCGCGGAGGACGCCGCGGGCGGAGCGCCTGTCTCCGTCGAGCCTGCGGGCGGACGAACGCCGCGCGAGGGGGCGCGTGCTGGCAAGCCTCGCTTCGGTCGCGCAGGGCCGGGTCGCGGGAAAGGCGGGATCGGGCGTGGTCGTGGGTCCGACCGCGGCCTCGGCAGTCGCCCGGCGCGCGCAACCGGAGCGGACGCGGGCCGCTCCGGCACCGGTGGCAAGGACAGAGCGTCAGGCACTGGAGCGCAGGGCGAGGCCGCCGAGGGCTTCCGGCCCCGGCGCCGCCCTGATCGTCGCGGGTTCGGAGATCGCGCAGGACGCGGCACCGAGCGCGGTGACTCGGGTCCCTCGACGTCCCACGGACCTCGCGCGGGCGAGGGGAGATTCCGGTCCGGTGGGGCAGACCGCGGTGGGTTCGCTGACCGGCCTCCACGCGGAGCTGCGCCAGAGGGCGAATTCCGGCCGCGCGGGCGTGGAGCCGAGCGTGGTGGGTTCGGACCTCAGCCCTCGCGCGGAGCTGCACCCGGTGGCGGGTTCCGGCCGCGTGGTGGTGCGTCCG
>CAZDSB010000207.1:0-2882 GCA_964507515.1 uncultured Myxococcaceae bacterium | reverse complement strand
GATCGTCCGAAGGCAACAGGAGGGAGACCCGTGAACCGACGCGGTCACCGGAGGGGAAGAAAGGGAGGCCCTGGACGTGATCCCAGTGCAGGTGAGTGAGAAGGAGTGTGCCCCGGAAGGCGCGGTCGCCCAGCAGTTCTTGAACCCGGCGCAGGCCTGTTCCCGCGTCGAGCAGCAACGAGGGTGCATCGTCCTCATCGTGGGAGACAGCGACGCACGACGTGTTCCCGCCGTAGCGGACGAGTTCGGGCCCGGGTGCTGGCGTCGACCCTCGGGTCCCGCAGAAGGTCACGCGCACAGAATCAGTCTCGCGCGGTGTCCTCGCGGCGATGGCCCGCCGACAACTCCTCCAGATGCGATCGCTCGATCAGATCAGCTTCGAACAGGGCAACCCGGCACGGCGTCACCGCGATGTTGCTCGAGGTGCGGATTCCACCCTCGAGGTGTGCCCGTTCTCCCAACAGCGCGCCAGGTCCGTACTCAGCGAGACGCTCGCCCCCGCGCTCGATCCGGACGATCCCGTCGAGGATCAGCATGACCTCGGTACCGGGCTCGCCTTCTTTGAAGAGAACCGTCTCCGCCGGGAACCGCTCGATCCGCCGCTTGCCGCCCCCCTGCATCAGCTGAGCGGACAGCGCCGTCTCGAGAGCCGACTCGACGGCGGACACCAGAGCTTCGGAGTCCTCGTCACCCCATGGGCTGTGCTTGCCGAACGACTTGCGATACCAGTCCTTGAAGTCGGTCAGGCCGGACTTGTGCGAAAGCTTGTTCTCACCGTCGTACACCCAGTGCCGCGGGAACCTGCTGGCACCGACGAGCGCGTGCTCGGCCCGGCCGTCGGCGTGGAGCGTGAGCGACAACGTCGTCCATACCAAGGGCGCCTGCCACTGGATGAAGGGCCGGCGGCGAACCCGGCGGGGCGCCGGGACGCCCGTGCGGCCACCGCATGTCTGGACGAAGCGCACCCATCCGTCGCCGTACTCGGGCTCGCGCTGGATGGTCGGGAGCTGGACGGCCTGGAAGCGGTGCTTGACAGCCCGGAGGTTGACGAGGGTCGTCCCCATCAGGCCGCGACCGGAGTAGCCGCAGTCGACGATGCGCCCGGACCCATCGACGCTGACGAACGCCCGGAGCTCGTTGGCGAAGCGGAAGCGATCCTCGTCGCGCAACGTCTCCACCTCCATCCCCTCTGTCGGCGGCGGCGGGTCGTAGTGCGTGATGCCCGAGTCGAACACCATGCGCTGGGCGCCCTCGATCGCCTCGCTGGGAATCCAGGACAGCGAGGTGACGACCGCTTCGTGGCGAGTGGTCGTGTCTGTGCTCATGGATCAAGCCTGTACCGGGGGACCTGGGATGACGAGTGTGGTGACAGGCGTCCAAAGGTGTGCCTAGCACCACTGTTGCCGGGGGGATCCCCACCTGTTCGGCCGCCCACGAGTGTGCGACAACTACGGGGTGGTTGACGACACCGACCGGTCCGGCAGGATCTCCGTCTTCCTGGCCGACGACAACTTGATCGTCCGGGAGGGCGTGCGCGCCCTGATCGAACGGCACAAGGACCTCCAGATCGTCGGGGTAGGGGCGGACTACGACGAGGTGGTCCAGGGGGCCCGCGAACTGGAACCCCAGGTGCTCGTGACCGACATCAGGATGCCCCCTGAATTCAATCGCGAAGGGATCGACGCGGCGAAGGAGGTCCGGAAGCGTCACCCCGGCACGGGCGTCGTGATCCTTTCCCAATACGACGACCCGGAGTACGCCGTCTCTCTGTTGGCGGAGGGCTCGGCGGGCTACGGCTATCTGCTCAAGGACCACATCGCCCAGGGCGATCAACTCGTGGATGCGATCCGAGCCGTCGCCACCGGCGGGAACGCTCTCGACCCGGCCATCGTCGACGCCCTCGTCCGGCCGGTGACGACCCACGGCGGGTTGTCAGCGGAGGAAGAGGAACTCCTCAGCATGATCGCGGAAGGCAAGCCGATCAAGGCCATCGCCGTCGCCCGGGGCCTGCCCCCCGAAGCCGTCGATGCCGAGGTCGAGGCCGTCTTCGTGAAGCTGGCCGAGGGCGTCTCGGCTGGGACCGAGGGCGCGCTGCAGCGCTTGCGGCTCCTGCACAAGGCCATCGTGGACCGCGAGGAACAGGGCGAGACGCTGTCGCGACTCCTCCCGGGCGGGCTGGCCGAAAAGCTCCGACGCGACGGCCGGCAGCTCGGGGAGACCGAGCGCGTGATCGTGACGGTGCTCATGAGCGACATCCGTTCTTATTCGAGCATCGCCGAGCACGCGGACCCGAGCCAACTGGCCGGTCAGCTCAACGTCCATCGCGCGGCCATGAACGATGCCATTCTCGGTGAAAGCGGCACCGTCATGCAGTTCGTCGGCGACGCGGTCATGGCAGTGTTCGGCGCCCCCTTCGCTCAGGAGGACCATGCAGACCGGGCCGTGGCGGCGGCCGAGGCCATGCACGAGAAGCAGCGGGCGATCAACGAGCGCTGGAGCGAGGAGGGTCTGCCGCCCTTCGGCCTGGGGCTCGGGCTGTCGACCGGCGAGGCGGCGGCGGCGTTGCTCGGGTCCGAGGAGCGCCTGGAGTACACACTCGTGGGCGACACGGTGAACATGTCCCAACGCCTGCAGCAGCTGGCGGACGCGGGGGAGACCGTGGTCTCCCAGGCGACGGTGGAGGCGTGGCGCTCGCCACGCTCGACGCTCGCCCTGCCACCTCAGCTGGTGAAGGGACGCGAGACCCCGGTCATTGCATACAAACTGGTGGAAGGCGCTTGCCTGGGCGGTGGCGCGATGAAAGAGGGAAACTGACATGGATGCCTTGGTCGTAGACAAGGTCCGCAAGACCTTTGAAGCGGAGAACGCACCGGTACGAGCCC
>CAZDSB010000206.1:0-8246 GCA_964507515.1 uncultured Myxococcaceae bacterium | reverse complement strand
CCCAGCAGCAAGATGATGACCGAGCAGACCCCGGCGAAGATCGGCCGGCGGATGAAGAAGTCGACGAACATCGGTCCCCGCTAGGCCCCCGGGGCCTTGCTCGCGAGCTGCTCCGGCTGGAGCGGCGAGCCGTTGCGAACGAACTGGACGCCCGAGATCACCACCTGCTCGCCCTCCTTCAGGCCTCCGGTCACCACGTAGTCGTTGCCCACCACCTCTCCGAGCTGGACCGGCCGCTGCTCGGCCACCAGCCCGTCCGGCTTCCCCGAGGCGTGGCCTGCCACGTAGACGAACGGCTGCCCGCCCTGGCGGGTGATGGCCACCACCGGCACGACCAGCGCCTTTCGCTGTCCGTAGATCAGCCGCACCCGGACGTACTGCGAATACCGCAGGCCTCCGGTGTTCTCGAAGATGGCCTTGACCAGGACCGTCTGGGTGGCCGGATCCACCGATGGCGAGATGAAGCTCACCGGCGCCTCGATCACCGGCTTGTCGTCGCTGCCGAGGATCTGCACGACCGTCTGGGGACTGATCCGCGGCGCGAGCAGGAGCGGGACGCTGACGTACGCTTCGAGCCGGCGGTCCTGGGTGAACTGGGTGATGGCAGTCTGCGGCGTGACCAGGTCACCCACCTTCACCGGGAGGTCCCCGACGATGCCGTCGAAGGGCGCGGCGACGCGGTAGTAGCTGCTCTGGACCGACTGGGCGCGGAGCTGGCTCTCCGCCGCCGAGAGATCTGCCTGGGCGGAGGCGCGCTGGGCGGCGGCCTGGTCGAACTCCTGCTGGCTCACGACGCCGCTCGGGGCGAGCTTGGAGAGACGCTCGTAGTTCACCTCGGCGAGCCGCAGGGCCGCCCGCCGCGCCTCCACCGTCGCCCGGACGTTGGCGGTGAGCGCCGCCTGCTGCGAGACGTCCAGCTGGACGATGGTGGTGCCGGCCTTCACCGAGTCGCCGGACTTGACCGGAATGGAGGCCACCACCGCGTTGACCTGGGGCCGCAGCGTGACCGCGTTGCGCGAGTTGAGGCTCGAGATGAATTCCGCCGTCTGCTTCACTTCTTGCGGCGCGAGGGTCTGCAGCTTCACCTTCGCCGGTGGCGGGCCCTTCGGTGCGGACCTGGACCCGCAGGCCACGACACCGAGCAGCAGCAGGCTGGAGGCGAGTCGGCGCATTGGCTCCTCGATCCCCGGGCGTACCTCCATCCGGGGCCGGATGCACCCGCGTTGCGGCCGACGACCGTTGCGAATGCAGCGGGATGAGCAGGGGGCAACCGCTGCAGTCGGCCGGGAAACGTCGGCTGGACCGCCGCCGCTCAGGAAGTCGCGGCGGCCACGAACTGGCTCGCCCAGCGGGCGATCCCGTAGATGCTCTCCTGAGGGTTGACCCCCAGCGCGGTTGGGAACACCGAGCCGTCCACCACGAAGAGATTGTCCATCCCGTGGTAGCGGAGCGTGCTGTCCACCACCGAGGTCTTCGGGTCCTTGCCCATCGCGCACCCGCCCATCTGGTGCGCGGTGGCCACCCTCACCCGTCCCGGCTCCCAGGGCGCTGCATCCAGGGCCGCATCCACGTCGGCCGGCTTCCGGATCAGCACCGGCTCCGAGTGGAGCGACCGCACCTCGCGCGCACCGGCAGCCAGCTGGATGCGCGCCATCTCCTTGCACGCGGCACGGAAGGCCTCGAAGTGGAAGGGGCGCAGCGGGTACTCGATGGACACCCGCCGCTCCTCAGGGTCTCGCAGCGCCACCGTCCCTCCCGAGTCCTCGGGAAGGAGGCCGTCGTGGCAGATGGCGATGGTGCTCTGGGTGTAGGGGAGCTGCTCGAGCAGCGCCTGGTGCCGCTCGCCGGTACCGGGGAACACCGTCGCCGCGATGAGCGGCATGATCGGCGGCACCTCGAGGAGGAAGCCCAGCTTCCCCGGCCCGCGCTCCGCGAAGTGGTGGGAGTACGCGGACTGCGGCGCCCCGCTCCACGGCGCGACCGGCTCGGGCATCACCGCGCTCATGATGACCACCGGATGGAGGAAGAAGCGCTTCCCCACGTTCCCGTTTCCGTCGAGTCCGGACCGGAGGAGCAGCGCCGGCGAGTTGATGGCCCCGCCGCACACCGCCACCGTCTTGGCCAGGACCGTGAGGGTCACGCCGGTGGGTCGGTCGGTCTCCGGATCGAGCAGCTGCGCCTCCACACCACCCACGCGCCGCGCGCCCACCAGCAGGCGGCGCACCGAGGCATTGGCCTGCACGGTCATCCCCTTCTCCACCGCGTCGGGGATGAGCGTCACCAGCATCGACATCTTCGCGTCGAGCGGACAGCCAAGGCCGCAGTACCCGAGGTTCGCGCAGTTGTTCACGTTCCGGCGAACCAGCCCGCGCGAGTAGCCGAGCTTCCCGCAACCGTCCCAGAGGACCTGGTTGTTGGCGTTCATCCGGTCCAGCGGCCACTCGGCGATGTGGAGCCGCTTCTCGATCGCCTCCCAGTGAGGGACCAGGACCTCTTCGGTCAGGCCCTGAACGCCGTGGTGATCGCGCCAGTGGTCGAGCACCCGCCGCGGGGTGCGGAAGCAGGTGCACCAGTTGACCGTGGTGCCGCCTCCGACGTTCCGGCCCTGGAGGATGAGCACCGACTGGTCATCCGTCGCCCGGTTGCCCATCTCCTGGTAGAGGCGCGGATAGGAGTGATCTTCCCGGCCGTCGAAGCTGTGGCGCGTCCAGTACCCGCCCTCCTCCAGCATCACCACGTCCAGCCCGCGCGCGGTGAGCCGCTCGGCCAGCACCGATCCGCCCGCGCCCGACCCCACCACCACCACGTCGCAGTGGAGGGTGGTGTTCACGGTGTGGTCGCGGCCGGTGAGGATGCGCCCGGCGGCCTTCATGGCAACGGCTCCCCGTGCCAGACCCCGTTGCCGTCGGGCCGCGGCTCGTCACCCCCGCGCCATTCGGGGAGCGAGGGCGCGTCCTCGAAGATCCTGGGTGGGCCGCCGTAGCCCATGGGGGGCCAGACCGCCGGCGACTGGTAGTAGCCCGCGAGCACCAGCGTCCGGAGCGCGGCGTACCCGGTGCGCCTCACCGAGATCCGGCTGTCACGCCACTCGGCGAGCACCGCGTCCTGCTCGGCGCCCTGCAGCCGGGTGAAGGGCCGCGTGCGGCCACCAAAGAGGAATCCCGCGAGCCCGTTGTCGAACAGGCCGAGCAGCTGCTGCAGCTCCTTCTGGGCGCTCGGCTCGACACCCGCGGCGATGCGGTCCGCCGCGCGGGCCACACCCACCTGGTCGACGCTCGGCCAGCCCTGGCGGGGTCGCACCATCCGGCGGGCGACGGCGTCGAGAACCGCGAACTGCGCCGGTGTGAACAGCAGCAGCCCGTCGGAGGGTACCGAGACCGACGCCCCGCTGCGGAGCGCGAGGAACCCCGCGCCTCCCGCGGCGAGCAGAGCGCCTCCCAGGATTCCCCGCTTCACCAGTGACCGCCGGCTCAGCCCGGCTGGCGCGGGTTCGGGATGGGGGACGTCCATGACGGCGCGACACTCTAGGCAGAGGCATCACCCGGCCGCCATCCGCGCCGACGCTTCTCGACACCGTCCTGCGCCCTGTCTAAATGAACGGAAGCCATGGAACAGACGCTCGCGATGATCCTCGCCGGGGGCGCGGGGACGCGGCTCGAACCGCTCACCCGAGAGCGGGCGAAGCCCGCCGTTCCCTTCGGAGGCCGCTACCGGATCATCGACTTCGTGCTGTCGAACTTCGCGAACTCGGGCGTGCTGAAGATGAAGGTGCTCACCCAGTACAAGTCCGACTCGCTGAACAACCACCTCACCCGGGCATGGCGCCTGAGCAGCTTCCTCGGCCAGTTCGTGGACGTGGTTCCGGCGCAGATGCGGACCGGCCTCGACTGGTACAAGGGAAGCGCCGACGCGATCTACCAGAACCTCAACCTCATCACCGACGAGGAGCCGGATCAGATCTTCGTCTTCGGCGCGGACCACGTGTACCGCATGGACGTGTCGAAGATGCTCGAGTACCACCTGAAGGCGAAGGCCGACTGCACCGTGGCCGCCATCCCGGTGCCCATCGAGGAGGGAGGCGACTTCGGCATCATCGACGTGGGGCCGGACGGGCGGATGCGGGGCTTCCTCGAGAAGCCGAAGAATCCACCGCCCATGCCGGGCAATCCGAAGATGTGCCTGGCCTCGATGGGGAACTACCTCTTCGAGACCGAGACCCTGGTCCAGCAGGACGTCCGCGAAGCGGCCAACGATCAGAGCGCGCACGACTGCGGCCGGAGCATCATCAGCGAGCTCTACAAGCACGCGCGGGTGCACGTGTACGACTTCGCGGAGAACACCTATCCCGGGCAGGAGCCCAAGGAGCGCGGGTACTGGCGCGACGTGGGGAACATCGACGTGTACTTCCAGGCCAACATGGACCTAGTGGAGGTCGATCCGACCTTCAACCTCTACAACGATCGCTGGCCCATCTACACCCAGACCCGCTCCTACCCACCGGCGAAGTTCGTGTTCAACGACGAGGAGAACGAGCGGGTGGGCTACTCCACCGACAGCCTCGTCTGTGACGGCTGCATCATCTCCGGCGGCCACGTCCACCGGAGCGTGCTTGCCCCGAAGGTGCGCATCAACTCGTTCTCCGAGGTGAGCGAGTGCATCCTCTTCGAGAACGTCACCGTGGGACGTCGGTGCAAGATCCGCCGGGCCATCGTGGACAAGAACGTGGAGATCCCCGCTGGGATGACCATCGGCTACGACGAGGCCGAGGATCGACGCCGCTTCCACGTCACCGAGGGGGGCGTGGTGGTCATTCCCAAGGGCATGAAGGTCGCGGGCGGCGGCGGCGGCGGCGACGGCTCCTGAGGCCCGGTCAGCGCCGGAGGATCCAGGCCAGGACCGAGAGGACGATCGACACGAGGAGCATCGACACCACCGGGACATAGACCCTTCCCCGCTCGCCCTCCCACCGGATGTCGCCGGGCAGCCGCCCGAACCAGGACAGCGCTCCGGTCCAGGCCAGCAGGCCGACCACCACCAGCCCCAGGCCGAGGAGGATCAGCACCAGTCCTGGACCGCGGTCGCTCACGACGGTTCTGGTCTAGCGTGAGCGCGCGTGCCTCCGCCAGAGTGCCAGCCGCGCGGCCCCGCGCGGAGCCGTCTCTTCCCGCTCCTCGTGTTCGCGCTCGTGCTCGTGGCGGTATGCCCGGCGTGCAGCGCGCCGCTGGTCCCGGTGTTCACCGTCTCCGGGGATGCGCCGAGCCGCACCGGGCTGACCCCGCTCGGAGACGGAGCGGTGTTTGGCAACGACGCGGGTCGGGTCATCCGCCTCGACGCCGCGGGCCGGGTCATGTGGACCGTCGAGACCGGGGCGGAGATCGAGCTGCCCCTGGTTGTGAGCGAAGACGGCGTCGTCGGCGCGGTGAGCGGCGGAGAGACGCTGGTCGCGCTCGACGCGGCGACCGGTCACGAGCGCTGGCGCGCGGGGGGTCAGCCGCCGGCGGCCGGGCTGGCCGCGGTGGGCAAGCGCCTGCTGCTGCTCGCGAAGGAAGGCGAGCTCCGCTCCTTCTCCGCCGCCTCCGGTGGGCTGCCCACCCGGCGTGGGTGGAACGCCTCGCTCGGTCTGCGCGGTCGGTCACCGCCCCGGGGCCTGCTGGCGCTCGAACGCGGCGTGCTGGCCATCGGGCCCGCGGCGGTGCTCCTGCTCTCCGCCGACGAGGGCGCGCTCCGCTGGAAGGCCCCGGTCCGCGACCCGACGGGCGCGGTGCTCGAGGGAGACGCGCTCTGGATCGCCGAGCAGTCCGGACGGATCCTGGTGCTGGACCCGAGGACGGGCGCGCAGCGGCGCGCGATGTCGCTCGGCCCGAGCATCGTCTCACCGCCCAGCGCTGCGCTGGGACGGGTGTGGGTGGGGCTCGAGGACCACTCGCTGGTCGGGGAGGACGCCCACGGGACGCAACCCCGCTGGCGTGCGTCGCTCCCCGCGTCGCTCATCGGTGGCGTGGCGGAATGGCAGGACCGGGTCCTGGTTCCCACCGCCGATCGCGAGGGCAGGCTCCTCGCCATCGACCTCGCGCGCCCCGGCTCGCCGGCGACGGCCCGCGTGGACAGCGCGCTCCGCACCCGGCCGCTGGTCCGGGGGAGCGTGGCCTGGGTCCTGGCCGCCGACGGACGGGTCCTCGGATTCCGTTTCCGCTGAGCCTGGACGCTGGCGCTCTCTGGCGTGCTGCCAGGGCCGCGAGACGCTTCGAGGTGGAAATCGGCCAGGCGGTCTGGCGTCCTCCGGGACGCATGAACCTCGTCATCGAGAACCTCTCGAAGAGGTACCCCAACGGCGTCCAGGCGCTCCGCGACGTCACCCTCACCGTGGGCCCGGGGATGTTCGGCCTGCTCGGGCCCAACGGTGCGGGCAAGTCCACCCTGATGCGCACGCTCGCGACGCTCCAGGACCCGGACACCGGATCGGTGCGCCTCGGCGACATCGACCTGCTCCGCGACAAGCACGCGGTGCGGAAGCTGCTCGGGTACCTGCCCCAGGAGTTCGGCGTCTACCCGAAGGTGAAGGCGGTCGACCTGCTCGACCACCTGGGCCGGCTGAAGGGGCTCGCGGACCGGGCGCTGCGCAAGGAGACGGTGGAGGCGCTGCTCCACCGCACCAACCTCTGGGACGCGCGGAACCGCGCGCTGGGGACGTTCTCCGGCGGCATGAAGCAGCGCTTCGGCATCGCGCAGGCGCTGATCGGCGACCCGCGGCTGCTCATCGTCGACGAGCCGACCGCCGGGCTGGACCCCGAGGAGCGGGTCCGCTTCCACGACCTGCTCTCCGAGATCAGTGAGAGCGTCATCGTGCTCCTCTCGACGCACATCGTGAGCGACGTCTCCGACCTCTGCAGCCGCATGGCGATCATGCACCAGGGCGAGCTGCGGCTGGTCCAGCAACCGTCGGACGCGGTGGCCGGGCTGCGTGGACGGCTGTGGGAGCGCACCGTCGACAAGGCCGAGGTCGCGAAGCTCTCCGACTCCCTGTCGCTGATCTCGACCCGCCTCGTCGCTGGGCGCACCCGGGTGCGGGTGCTGGCCGACGCGTCGCCCGCTCCGGGCTTCGTGCCCGCCGAGCCCGAGCTGGAGGACGTGTACTTCGCGGTCCGGCGCGGGGCGGACCTCCGCTCCCGGGCGGCCTGACGATGCTCCTGGCCATCGCCGGCTTCGAGGTCAGACAGCGGCTGCACCGCGTCTCGACCTACGTCTACTTCGGGGTGTTCTTCGTCCTCGCGGCGTTCTTCATCCTCGCCGCGGGCGGCGCCATTCCCAACGCCACGGTGGACTTCGGCACCGGTGGCAAGGTGGACATCAACTCGCCCTGGTCGCTGGCGAGCCTGATGACGCTCATCGCCAGCTTCACCGTCGTGATCAACGCCGCCATCGCCGGCCGGGCCACTCATCAGGACATCGACGCCAACACCACCCCGCTCCTCTTCACCCGCCCCATCACCCGGGCCCAGTACCTGGGCGGACGGTTCCTCGGAGCGCTGGGAGTCCTCGTCCTGCTCTCGCTGGCCATCGGCCTCGGCGCCTTCCTGGCCACCAAGCTGCCCTGGATGCCGGCGTCCCGGGTGGGCCCGCAGCGGATCGCAGCGTACGTGGTGCCCTACCTCCTGGTGGTCCTGCCGGATCTGCTGCTCATGGCCTCGGCGTTCTTCGCCCTCGCCGTGCTCACCCGGCGCATGCTCCCGGTCTACGTCGGCGGGGTCCTGGCCCTGCTCGGCTACTTCATCGGCATCAACCTGACCGGCGACGTCGAGCGGCGGACCCTCGCCGCGCTCGTGGACCCGTTCGGGATGCTCGCCATCGACAGCGTGACCCACTACTGGTCCATCGCGGAGAAGAACACGCGAGTCCTCGGCCTGCAGGGCGACTTCCTGTGGAACCGGGTGCTCTGGACCGGCATCGCGGTTGCGCTCTTCGCCTTCACCTATCGCCGCTTCTCCTTCTCCGTCGCCGGAGGAGCCACGGCCCGTGCCGCACCCGAGGCGCTCGGCGAGGATCGCGCCCGGGTGACCGTCCCTCACGCGCACCTGGACTTCTCGCCCACCGCATCACGGGGCGTGTTCGGCGCGCTGGTGGGGCTGCAGCTCCGGGAGACGGTGAAGAGCGTCTTCTTCGGAGTCATCGTCCTCGCCGGCGTGCTGTTCATCGCCTCCACCGCGCCGGCCATCGGCTCGCTCTACGGCACCCCGACCTACCCGGTG
>CAZDSB010000205.1:0-3234 GCA_964507515.1 uncultured Myxococcaceae bacterium | reverse complement strand
CGAGCCCGCTAGCAGGTGTCCGCTACCAGGTGTCGCTTCCAGGTGTCAGACACCTCGTAACGGACACCTCGTGACGGGACGGCGTGAGAGGCCCGTAACGAGGTGTTTGGCACCTAGAAAACCACGTCTTTTCAGAGTCTTACGACGCCGAAAATCAGGGTCAGGACCGAGCGCAGGTCGGCCGCGATGCGCGACGCGACCTCGGCTCGACTCTCGGTGGGCCGGAGAGGACCCCAGCGGACCGCGCAGGACGTCCGTCGGGGCGGACTCCCCGTCTCCGACCACGGGTCGAGCCCCGCGACCGATCGCCACGGTGGGCCCGCGCCCGAAGCACGGGTCAGGTCAGCAGGCTGTTCCGGTCCATCTCCTTCGGCTGGGGCAGGCCCATGACCTTGAGGAGCGTCGGCGCGACGTCCGCGAGAATGCCGCCGCTCCGCAGCTTCGCCCCGGCGAGGTCCGGGTGCACCAGGTGGAGCGGCACCGGATTCGTCGTGTGCGCCGTGTGCGGCTGGCCCGTCACCGGATCGCGCATCAGCTCGCAGTTCCCGTGGTCGGCGGTGATCGCCAGCAGCACGTTCGCGCGAGCGCACGCATCTGCCACCTGGCCGAGACAGCCGTCCACCACCTTCACGGCCTTGATCGATGCATCGAGGTTCCCGCTGTGGCCGACCATGTCCGGATTGGCGTAGTTCACGAGCAGGAAGTCGTACTTGCCCGAGTCGATCGCCTGCACCAGCCGCGCGGTGACCTCGGGCGCAGCCATCTCGGGCTTGAGGTCGTACGTCTTCACTTCGCGCGGGCTCGGCACGAGCGCCCGCTCCTCGCCGGGAAAAACCACCTCGCGGCCACCGTTGAAGAAGAAGGTGACGTGCGCGTACTTCTCGGTCTCGGCGGTCCGGAACTGGGTCAGCCCGTTCTCCGAGACGACCTCCGCGAAGATCTCCCGGGGCTGCTCGGGCGGGAAGGCCACCGGGAGCTCGAACGTCGCGTCGTACTGGGTCATGCACACGTACATGCCGAGCCGCAGCCCACCCCGGTCGAACTCGTGGAACCCCGGCACGGCCAGGGCGCGGGTCAGCTCGCGCGCGCGATCCGCGCGAAAGTTGAAGAAGATGACCGCGTCCCCGTCGCGGATGGTGGCCACCGGCGCACCTCCCTCGACGATCACCGTCGGCAGAACGAACTCGTCGGTCACCTTCTCACCGTAGGACGCGCGCACCGCCTCCAGCGCACCCGGCGCGCGACGTCCGCTGCCGCGCACCATCGCGTCGTAGGCCTGCTGGACCCGGTCCCAGCGCTTGTCGCGATCCATCGCATAGAAGCGCCCGATGACCGTGGCGATGCGTCCCGCACCGGTCTCGCTCAGGAAGCGCTCCAGCTCCTCGAGGTACCCGAGCGCGCTCGTCGGCGGCGTGTCGCGGCCGTCGAGAAAGGCGTGCACGTAGACCCGGCCGACCCCGCGCGTCCTCGCCGCCTTCACCAGCCCGAGGAGGTGGTCCTGCGACGCGTGCACTCCACCCGGACCGATGAGGCCCATCAGGTGCAGCGCCTTGCCGTCCCTGCGTGCGGTGTCCATCGCCGCGACCAGCACCGGGTTGTGAACCAGCTCGTCCCGCTCTACCGCGCGGTTGATGCGCACCAGGTCCTGGTAGACGATCCGCCCGGCGCCGATGTTGGTGTGGCCGACCTCCGAGTTCCCCATCTGCCCCTCGGGAAGCCCGACCGCGAGGCCTGAGGCCAGGAGATCCGTGCGCGGCATCTTCCCGGCGAAGCGATCGAGGTTCGGCGTGCCGGCGAGGAGGATGGCGTTGTTCTCGCGCTCGGCGCGAACGCCCCAGCCGTCGAGGACCGCCAGGAGGACGCGGTGCTTGGGAGCCATGAGCTCCGTAAGGTAGCCAGCACCGACGGTCACGTCGACCGTTACAGCGCACTGCGACAGCGCGCGTCGCGAGGTCCACCCCGACCCGACCAGCGCGGCCCGGCCGGCGCCGGTGCGCGGTGGTAGAACCGACGTGGTGCCCGGCCCGTCCCAGCCTTCCACGCAGGCGCGCGTCCGGGCATTCGACTGGCTCCGCGGCCTCGCTGTCCTCGTGATGGTCGAGACGCACGCCATGGTCCTGCTCCGCAAGGAGCTGCTCGGGACGCACGCCGCGGGTGTGCTCGACTACGTCAACGGGCTGGTGGCGCCGTCGTTCATCTTCGCCGCCGGGTTCTCGCTGGCGCTGGTCCAGGTGCGCACCGCCTCGGCCGGAGGGCCGCGCGCCCCCCGCGTCCTCCGCACCCTCCGGCGCATCGGCGAGGTGCTCGCAGTCGGCACCCTCATCAACTGGGTCTGGTTCCCCATCTCCGTCGACCCGGGCTGGCTCTTGCGGATCGACATCCTCCAGTGCATCGGGCTCACGCTCCTGGCCGCGCTGCCGCTGAACGTCGCGCTCTCTCCACGCCCGCGCGCGCTCGCCCTGGCCTCGCTCGGCGTGGCGCTGCTGCTGTTCCTGATCTCGCCCTACGCGGACGGAGTTTCCGGCCCCTTCCAGGACCTCCTGAACAAGAGCGGGCCCCGGCACTCGGTCTTTCCGCTGCTGCCCTGGGCCGGCTGGGCCTTCCTGGGCGGAGCGGCCGGTGCGACGGCCGCGCGAGGCACGGGAGCCGAGGTTCGCCGTCTCGCGATCGGCATCGGAATCGGCTCGGCGGTGCTCTGGTTCCTCCGGCCGGTCTGGCTCGCGGTCTACCCGCCCCACGCGTTCTGGGTGACCGACCCGGCGAACACCGGCGCGCGCGGCATCTCGGTGATCGCGCTCCTCCTGCTGCTCCTCTTCCTCGAGGCCCGGGCGCCTGCCGGCGCGCGGCGGTCACCGGGGGTCTGGCTGCTGGAGCTGTTCGGGACGTCGTCGCTCGCCGCCTACTTCTGGCACGAGATGCTCATCTACTACGAGGTGCGCGGCGTCTCGCTCGTCCGGCTCGCCGGAGGCCGCTGCGGCTGGGTGGCCTTCGCCGGACTGGTGCTGGTGCTCATCGCCGCCACCGCCGTCCTCTCCTGGCTGACCGACAAGGTATACCGGCGGATCGACCGGCGCGGCGCTCCTCGCCGGGTTCCTGCCGTCAATCCGGTCAGCGCTTGAGCGCCGCGCCGACCGCCTTCACCACTTCCTGCTCGCTGGGGAACCCGGTCAGCCCCTTCTCCGCCACCGTCTTCCCGTCGACGGCGACCACGAAGATGCCGCCGCTTCCCGGAAT
>CAZDSB010000204.1:0-4061 GCA_964507515.1 uncultured Myxococcaceae bacterium | reverse complement strand
GTGACGGTGCTCTTCTGCGACATCGTGGACTCCTCCCGACTGGCTGAGCGCCTGGACCCCGAAGCCAAGCACGAGGTCATGGACCGGGCCCTCCGCCTGATGACCGAGGCCGTTCATCGCTACGAGGGGACCGTCAACCAGTTCCTGGGTGACGGCCTGATGGCCCTCTTCGGTGCTCCCGTCGCCCTGGAGGATCACGCCTATCGGGGGGTCCAGGCGGCGCTGGCGATCCAGGAGACGCTCAGCGGCTACAGCGAGCAGCTCAAGCGGGACCGCGGCCTGGAACTCCAGCTCCGCCTCGGCCTCAATACCGGTCTCGTCGTCGTGGGCCGGATCGGCGACGACCTGAGAATGGACTACACCGCCGTGGGGGACACCACGCACCTGGCGTCCCGGGTGCAGGCGCTGGCCGAGCCCGGGACGATCCTGATCACCGAGGGCACCCACCGGCTCGTCGAGGGGTACGTGCAGACCGAAAGCCTGGGCCCTGTCTCGGTCAAGGGACGGAGCGAGCGCGTACGCGTCTATCGCGTGATCGGCCGCCGCCGGGGGCGCACCCGTTTGGAAGTGAGCGTCGAGCGAGGCCTGACCGAGCTGGTCGGACGAGGACGGGAGCTGGCCGTCCTGCACGAGTGCCTGGCTCGCGTCAGAGCGGGTCGCGGCCAGGTGGTGGGTCTCGTCGGGGAGCCGGGCGTGGGGAAGTCGCGCCTCCTATACGAGCTTCGTCAGTCGCTGGAGCGTGAGCACGTGACGTGGCTCGAAGGGCACTGCGTCGCGTACGGCCAGACGACGCCCTATCTGCCAATCCTGGGGATGCTCCGGACCAACTTCCAGATCGAGGAGGATGACAACCCGCTCCAGGTCCAGGAGAAGCTTCGCCAGGGTATCCACCGGCTGGACCCGGCCCTCGATGGGATTCTCCCATTTCTCGGAGACGTGTTCGGTCTACCCGGCGCGAACGAGGCCCTGAAGCATCTGGACCCGAAGGATAAGCGACAGAAGACGTTCGAGGCGATCCGAACGTTGACCGTGGCCGGGAGCCGGCAGCGGCTCCATGTGCTGATCCTCGAAGATCTCCACTGGATCGATCCGATCTCGGAGGACTACCTGGCCTTCCTGACTGCCAGCCTCGCCGGCGTCCCCGTCCTCTTGCTGACCACCCAGCGCCCAGGCTATACCGTGCGCTGGGCGGACAAGACCTATTACACGCAGATCGCCCTCGACCTCCTCGGGGACCGCGAGACCGAGACGCTAGTGGCCGCTCTGCTAGGGACTCGCCACCTCCCCTCCGATCTGGTGCGATTCGTCCGCGACAAAGCCGAGGGGAATCCGCTGTTCATGGAGGAGATCACGGCCTCCCTCCTGGAACGCGGCCTGCTGGTCCGACGGGACGGCGAGATCCTCTGGACCGGGGGTGCGCCGGTCGACTTCCCTGCCACCATCCAGGACATCATCCGCGCCCGGATCGATCGCCTGGAGGAGCCGGTCAAGCGGACGGTCCAGGCGGCGGCCGCCATCGGACGCGAGTTCGGCCTTCGCCTGCTCACCCGGATCGCGGAGGCGGCGGTGGAAGTCCAGCACCATCTCGAGATGCTCACGCGTACCGAGCTGATCCACGAGACGCGCTTCTTCCCCGAGCTCGAGTACATCTTCAAACACGCCGTCACCCAGGACGTGGCCTACCAGAGTCTGCTCGCGAAGCGCCGGAAGGACCTGCACGGCGCCATCGGCCGGGCCGTCGAGGACCTCTACGCCGACCGCCTGGACGAGCACGCGCCGATCCTCGCGTACCACTACGCCCGGAGCGAGCTCCAGGAGAAGGCGATCGAGTACGCGCTCCGCGCCGGGAACCAGTCCGCCCGGCTCTACGCGAACGCCGAGGCCACGACGTATTACGAGCAGGCACTCGCCATGGCGCGAGCGCTACCACCATCGGCCGAGGCGCAGCGTTGCGAGGTCGACGCCGCGCTCAAGCTGGCGGCGGTCGGAATGACCCGGCAGCACATCGAGCGTGACCAGCAGAATGTCGAGCGGGCTCGGGCTCTCGCCGAGCAGCTCCAGGACGAAGGTCGGTTGGCCGAGGCGCTCTACTGGCTGGGACGGCTCCAGTACGTGCTCGGTGATCCGGCGAAGGCGATCGAGTATGCGGGACGGAGCCTCGAGATAGCCGACCGGCTGCGTGACGAGAGCCTCGCGGCGCCGCCGGTCAATCTCATGGCGAGGGGGTACTGGCGATCCGATCCCCCCAAGGCGCGCCGAATGATCGAGCGAAGCGTGGAGCAGATGTCTCGGCTCGGACACAAGGGCGAGGAGGCCACCGCGCTTGGCTTCGCCGCCATGCTCTTCGCAGCCGCCGGCGAGTTCGACCGGGCTCTCGCCTACGCCGACCGCGGCCTGGCGCTGGCCCAGGAGGTCCAGAACCCGCTCGCGGAGGCCGCCGCCTATATGTACCGAGGGACGCTCCACGACCAACGGGGTGAAGACGCGCGAGCCATCGCCGACTACGCGTGCGCGAGGCGCGTTGCCGAGGGTGCGGGTGACCATTTCCGCGTCTACATCGTCAAGTTCTGGGAGTCGCGGGCTCACACGAGAGCCGGCGACGCGAGCCGGGGGCGGAGCCTCGCCGAGGAGGGCTTCGCCCTCGCCGAGCGGATCGGGACGCGGTTCGTCCTTGCTCATGGGAAGGTGTCGCTTGCCGAGTCCCTCTTGGCCCTGGGCGAGCTGGACGAGGCGTGCAGGGTTTCCCGGGAATCGATCCTCCTGAGTCGGGAGAGCGGAGATGGATTCGGCGCCGCCCTCGCGCATCGAACGCTGGCCGAATCCCTGCTCCGCCTGCATCCGTTTGACTCGCAGTGGCAGGGCGAGATCCTGGAGGCCATCCGAATGCTGGAGGACGCGGAAGCCCGACCCGAGTTGGCTCGAAGCCACCTGAGTTATGCGCGTCTGCTGAAGGCCTCCGCTCAGCCTCAACAAGCCCGAGCACATCTCGCCCAGGCCATCGACATGTTTCGTCGGATGGGTATGGCCTGGGACCTGGGCCGCGCGGAGCAGATGCTCCGGGAACTCGCTTGATTCCTGGCTGAATCTGGGTGCGAGGTTGGCGTTGACGCGCGCGATGATCGACTCTCCTTGCCCACGAGCACACTTGCGACCGCGTTCGCAAAGCCCTCCTCGACGTTCTCTATGCGGGTGCTCGCACCGTGGATCCCCCCAGGCAGAGGTCTTGCTCACGTCGTAGCGCCCGAGAGTCTCATGCGCGTCCTGGTCTTGGAGAACGACTTCGCCTTCTAGTCCGGGAACGCAGAATATGGACGCCCTAGGCACGCCTGAGGCCGCGCCAATCGCCTCGGCTCCGCGACGTGCTCATCGGTGCCGGTTTCCGGGCGCTGCTGTCCGTGCCGCTGCTCCGTGAGGAACAGGTTATTGGCAGCCTGTCATTGAATCGACATGTGCCCGGCGAGTTCCCGTCCGAGGTCCTCGACGTCCTGAAGACCTTCGCCACGCAGTCCGCTCTGGCCATCCAGAACGCGCGGCTCTTCCGGGAGATCGCCGACAAGAGTCGCCAGCTCGAGGCCGCCAGTCGTCACAAGTCCGAGTTCCTCGCCAACATGTCCCACGAGCTGCGGACCCCCCTCAACGCGATCATCGGGTTCTCCGAGGTGCTGATGCAGCGCATGTTCGGGGAGTTGAACACGAAGCGGGACGAGTAACTGAAGGACTTCTTCGACTCCGGACGGCACCTGCTGTCCCTGATCAATGACATCCTCGATCTCTCGAAGATCGAGGCCGGACGGATGGAGCTCGAACTGACGGACTTCGACTTGCCCACCGCCATCGACAGTGCCCTGACGCTTGTCCGCGAACGGGCCACGCGGCGAGGCATCGCACTGCAGAAGACCCTCGATGCGCGGATCGGGCCGGTCCAGGCCCACGAGCGCAAGGTCCGGCAGGTGGTCCTGAACTTGCTGTCGAATGCGATTAAGTTCACACCAGAGGGAGGTCGGATCGAGGTCCGGGCAATACCGGTGGACGGCTCCGTTGAGGTCTCGGTCACCGATACC
>CAZDSB010000203.1:0-6308 GCA_964507515.1 uncultured Myxococcaceae bacterium | reverse complement strand
GTTGATGGTCATCGAGGTGGTGACCTGATCGAGCGGGATGCCGTCGAAGAGGATCTCGAAGTCGCGGAGGGTGGAGATCGCCACGCCCTCCTTGCCGACCTCGCCCCGGCTCATCGCATGGCTCGCGTCGTAACCCATGAGTGCGGGCATGTCGAAGGCGGTGGAGAGCCCCGTCATGCCGTGCGCCATGAGGTACTTGAAGCGCTGGTTGGTGTCCGCCGGAGAGCCGAACCCGGCGAACATCCGCATCGTCCACAGCCGGCCGCGGTACATCGTCGGCTGGACGCCGCGGGTATAGGGGAACTGTCCGGGCAGCCCGAGGTCCCGGGCGTCCTCGCGGGCCCGGTCCGCCGGGGTCACGACGGTGGGGATGGGAATGCCGGAGTCGGTCGACCACTCGGTGCGCCGCGCCGGGGCCCGGGCGAGACTCTTCGCGACCTCGCCCTTCTCCCAGGCCTTCTCGGCCGCACCGATCTGCCGCGCCGTGGCGGCATCGTACGTGCGCTGCGCTGGGCCCGCGGTCTTGCCCTCCCTCCTGCCCGGCTTCCGGGTTGGGGCCTTGGGGGCCGCGCGCGCCGTCCGGGGGCTCTTCACGAGACGAAGCTTCTTCGGGGAACGCCGGGTCGGGGGCATGGGAGTGACTGGCCCTCTAGCATCGGGATCGGAGCCCTTCAATCACTCGGAGTTGCTGAGAGTTCCGTCTGTACCGACGCCCCGAACCAACGATCAGGCGGCGAGCCGAGCCCACCCGGGCCAGCCCCGTGATTGAGCCAATTGTTGCCCGTTTAGACGAAACTGCGCCAGTCTTTGCTCAGTCCGGCTTTTCGACCTAACATCATGTCTTTTCTACGCTTTTGTTGCCCCGGGTTTGCTTGACTCCCCCCTTCGCGGTCCGTACAAGGTTCAGCCTCGGCTCGAGCACTTCTCGCCGGTGGTCCCTCAGGAGGGGACTCTTTCATGCGCGACGTCTTCGACAAGTGCAGCGCCTTCAAGGACGACAAGATCGCCAAGGCGACCGGGCTGTACCCCTACTTCCGCCCGATCGAGGCGTCCCACGGCAGCACCGAGGTCGACATCGAGGGCCGCAGGGTCATCATGGTCGGCTCGAACAACTACCTCGGGCTCGCCGGCGACCCCCGCGTGAAGGAGGCAGCCATCGAGGCAGTGCGCCGGTTCGGGAGCACCTGCTCGGGCAGCCGCCTCCTGAACGGCACCCTCACCCTCCACGAGGAGTTGGAGTCGCGGCTCGCGAAGTTCCTCGGACGCGAGGCGGCGCTGGTCTGCTCCACCGGGTTCCAGACCAACGTGGCCACCGTCTCCGCCATCCTCGGCCGGCACGACATCGTCTTCACCGATCGGCAGAACCACGCCTCGCTCGTCGACGGTGTGAGGCTCGGGTTCGCCGAGGAGAAGCGCTACCGGCACCAGGACATGGGGCACCTCGAGGCGATGCTCGAGGCCGCCGACCCGGACGCCGGGAAGATCATCATCACCGACGGCGTGTTCTCGATGGAGGGAGACCTCTGCAACCTCCCGAAGATCGTCGAGCTCGCCCAGAAGTTCCACGCGCGGGTCATGACCGATGACGCCCACTCCATGGGAGTGCTGGGCGCCCACGGCCGCGGCACCGCCGAGTACTTCGGCCTCGAGGCCCAGACCGACCTCGTCATGGGCACCTTCAGCAAGAGCTTCGCCAGCCTCGGCGGCGTCATCGCCGGGCCCTACGACGTCATCAACTTCGTCAAGCACCGCGCCCGTCCGGTGGTGTTCAGCGCGTCCATGACCCCGGCGCAGGTCGCCTCCGCGCTCAAGGCCCTCGACATCATCGAGGCCGAGCCGCAGCGCCGCGCGCGCCTGCTGGACATCGCCGAGAAGATGCACAACGGCTTCCGGTCGATGGGGTTCGACACCGGTGTCTCGGTCACCCCCGTGGTCCCGGTCCTCGTCGGCGACCAGGTGAAGTGCTTCCGCTTCTGGAAGGCGCTCTTCGAGGGGGGCGTGTTCACCAACCCGGTCATCCCGCCGGCGGTGGAGCCCGGGCACGCGCTGCTCCGGACCAGCTACATGGCGACCCACACCGACGCGCAGCTCGATCGCGTGCTCGAGCAGTTCGAGAAGATCGGCCGGCGCATGAGCATCATCCCCGAGACCCGGCCCACCACCTACGTGCCGGTCAAGGTCGCCCGCCCCGGAACCTTCGTCACCGCCAACCAGGCGTCGCAGCGCTGGGCGGCGGCGTCGGCCGGGCTGCTCGCCGACCGCGGCCTGTCGCTCGAGGCGATCTCCAAGCTCTCCGGCCGCGACGTGGCCCGGAAGCTGGCCGATGCGGTCGAGACCCTGACCTGGCGCGCGGCGAATCTGCAGCCCGAGGACATCAAGCGGCTCGGCAGCGCCCCCTTGCGTCTGTGGGAGAAGCGGACCGAGATCCCCGGTCTCATCCTCGAGAAGGGCGCAAATCTCTTCATGAAGAACGGCAAGCAGCCCGACGCCTGAGCGAGCGCCCCGGAGTCACGACCGCATGCCCGCGACCGCCAAGAAGCTCCGCGCAGTGGAAGGCTCCTCGCCCGCCGCGTCCTCCGACGTCACCGTCACCCCGGTGCAGAGCGCGGCGGACCGGGAGGCGTTCATCCGGTTCCCCTACGGCCTCTACGCGAACGACCCGAACTGGGTCCCGCCGCTGGAGATGGAGCGGAAGGACTTCCTGAATCCGAAGAAGAACCCCTGGTTCGAGTTCGGGAACGCCGAGCTGTTCCTCGCCCGCCGGAACGGTCAGGTCGTCGGACGGATCGCCGCCGTGGACGATCCGCACTGGAACGACTTCTACAAGAGCCGCACCGGCTTCTTCGGGATGTTCGAGTCCATCGACGACCCGGCTGTCGCGAAGGGCCTCTTCGACGCTGCCGCGTCCTGGGTGAAGGCGCAGGGCTTCCCGGAGATGATGGGGCCCTTCAACTTCAGCACCAACTACGAGTGCGCCGTGCTGGTGGAGGGCTTCGAGGCCCCTCCGGCGATCATGATGACCTACAACCCTCGGTACTACGACGCGCTCTACGCCGGGGCCGGCTTCACCAAGGCCAAGGACCTCTGGGCCTACGACCTCTCCAGCTCCGTTCCGCCGCCGGAGAAGGTGGTGCGGATCGCGGAGAAGATCCGCCAGCGCGAGGGCATCGTCGTTCGCTCCATCCGGATGGAAGACTTCGCCAACGAGGTGAAGCGGGTCAAGGACATCTACAACGCCGCCTGGGAGGACAACTGGGGCTTCGTCCCCATGACCGAGCACGAGTTCGACCACATGGCCAAGGAGATGAAGGCCATCATCCGGCCGGAGCTGGTGCTCATCGCCGAGGTCAAGGGCGAGCCGGTGGCGTTCTCGATGACCATCCCCGACGCCAACTACGCGCTCAAGGCCGCCGGAGGCCGGCTGACCAAGTACGGGCTGCCCATCGGCCTGGTGAAGCTCCTGCTGGCGTCGCGTCGGATCCGGCGGCTGCGGCTCATCACCCTCGGCATCAAGGAGGGCTTCCGGAAGCGGGGCATCGACGCCGTCCTCTATCTGGAGACAATCACCACCGCGAAGAAGCTCGGCTACACCGGAGGCGAGATCTCCTGGACGCTCGAGGACAACCACCTCGTGAACCGGGCCATCGAGATGATGGGCGGGAAGAGGACCAAGACCTACCGGATCTACAAGAGGGCCGTGTGAAGGTCCTGCTCACCGGCGGCAGCGGCTTCGTCGGCGGACAGCTGGCGAAGGCCCTCGTGGCGCGCGGCGACGAGGTGGTGGCGCTGGTCCGCCGCTCCTCGAAGGTGGATGCGCTCAAGGCCCTCGGCGTCCGCATCGCGGTGGCAGACCTCCACACCGGTGACGGGGTGGCCGAGGCCGCCCAGGGCGTCGAGGTGGTCCAGCACGTCGCCGGCCTCACCAAGGCCCGCTCCGAGGAGGACTACCTCCGGGGCAACGCGGAGACGACGCGGATGCTCGTCTCGGTCCTCGCGCGACAGAAGCGCCCTCCGCGCCTGGTGGTCTGCAGCTCGCTGGCGGCGGCGGGTCCGGCCCGCATCGGTCGGCCCCGGACCGAGGAGGAGGCCCCCGCCCCGGTCTCGATGTACGGGCGGAGCAAGCTCGCCGCCGAGCAGGCCGCCCGCGAGTTCGCCGACCGCGTTCCCACGGTCATCGTCCGGCCGCCGTTCGTGTACGGCCCGGGCGACCTCACCAACCTGCCGCCGCTGATCGCGATGGGGAAGACCGGCGTCTACCTCAAGGCCGGGCTGGGCCCGAAGCACTTCAGCTTCGTCCACGTGGACGACCTGAACCAGGCGCTCATCGCCGCCGGGGAGCGCGGGAAGACCATCCGTCGGGACGATCCCACCGAGGGCGTCTACTTCGCCTCGGACCCGACGCCCTACAGCTGGGAAGACTTCTGCATCGCGCTCAGCCGGGCCCTCGGGCGGAGCAAGCCGAAGGTCATCTCCGTCCCCGAGGTCGTGGGCTGGGCCACCGGCGCGGGCGCCGAGATCGGGAGCCGCCTGCTCGGCAAGGTCTCGATCATGAACCGCGACAAGGCGAAGGAGATGGCCCAGGAGGCCTGGACCTGCTCCCCGGCCCGCGCCACCGCGGAGATCGGCTTCCGGCCCGAGTACCTGCTGGATCCAGGCCTGGAGAACACCGTCGCGTGGTACCGCACGCAGGGACTCGCATGAACTCCACCTCCGTCCGACCCCTCAAGAGCCCAGGGCGCGCCCGATCGAGCAAGACCTCGACCGGCGGCGCCGTCCCCACGGGCACCGACGTCCAGGTGACGCCGGTCCGCTCCACCCTCGAGCTGGACGAGTTCATCCGCTTCCAGCTCGAGCTCTACCGGGACGACCCGTACTTCGTGCCGCCGATCGTGGCCGAGCGCCGGGACTTCCTGAACAAGAAGAAGAACCCGTTCTTCACCCACGCCGAGGTCGAGCTCTTCCTCGCCCGGCGCAACGGGAAGGTGGTGGGTCGCATCGCCGCCATCGACGACGCGCTGTGGAACCAGTTCCACAACATGGAGACCGGCTTCTTCGGGATGTTCGACGCCCCGAACGATCCCGACGTGGCGAACGCCCTGCTCGACGCCGCGGCCGGGTTCGCGCGGTCGCGGGGGATGAAGACCCTCACCGGGCCGGTGAACCTCTCCACCAACCACGACTGCGGCGTGCTGATCGACGGCTTCGAGTTCCCGCCGGCGATGATGATGCCCTACAACTACCGGTATTACGGCGGGCTCCTGGAGGGCTGGGGCCTGCAGAAGATGCGGGACCTCTACGCGTACGACATCTCCGCGGCGATGACTCCGCCGGAGAAGATGGTCCGCATCGCCGATCGGCTGAAGGAGTCCGAGCAGGTCCGCGTCCGGCCGCTGAACGTGCACGAGCTGCCGGAGGAGATCCGGCGGCTGAAGAGCATCTACAACGCGATGCTCGACCGGAACTGGCTCTTCCTGCCGATGAACGAGGAGGAGTTCGACTCCATCACCGCGCGGCTCCGCCCGCTGGTGCGGGTGCGGCCCGAGCTGTGCCTCATCGCCGAGGTCAAGGGCGAGCCGGTCGCGTTCTGCATCACCCTTCCCGACTCCAACGTGGCCATCCGCGAGGCCGGCGGACAGCTCACCCGCTGGGGCGTCCCGGTGGGTCTGGCGAAGATGGCCTGGGCGGCGCGGCGCATCGAGCGGCTCCGCGTCCTGCTCTTCGGCATCAAGCCCGGCTACCGGCGTCGCGGCCTCGATGCGCTCCTGGGGATCGAGACGCTCCGCGCGGCCCGGCGCCTCGGGTACGAGGGCGCTGAGCTCGGCTGGACCACCGAGGACAACGAGCTGATGAACCGGGCCATCGAGTCCATCGGCGCCCGCCGGTACAAGACGTACCGGATCTACGAGAAGGCGCTCTAGGGCCGCGACGCTCTCCGCACCGCGCCGCCGAGCTCTATCGAGCGCGCGCCGGGGACTTGGCCCAGAGGTCTGGTCGCTCTTCTGCCGGCGCGAGGCGCCTGGAATGACGTGCGCGCCCGGCGAGTCCATGACACCGGAGGCCGATCCGGAGGACACCGCGTCCTCCGGGCGGTAGCGTCCGCGCCCATGTGGAACCTCGCTCACCTGCACATCGCCATCAACCACATCCCGGTCGTCCTCGTGCCGGCGGCGCTGGTCGTCCTCGCCGTCGGAGCCTGGAGGCGGTCCGAGCCCATCTTCCGGACCGGGATCGTCATCGCCTGGGTCGGGGTCGCCTCCGGGCTGGCCACCTACTTCACCGGCGACCCCGCGGCAGACCTCGTGATGGCC
>CAZDSB010000202.1:0-6050 GCA_964507515.1 uncultured Myxococcaceae bacterium | reverse complement strand
GCGGCGGGTCCTCCTCGATCGAGGACCCGCCCGTGCGTCAGCAGGACGCGATCGAAGTCCAGTGCGAGCAGCCGCTCGAGGCTCCGCCGCGTCGCCCGTCGATCGCGGTACACCAGCCGGAGCAAGCGGCTGAACGCGACGCGATCCTCGAGCCCGGCGATCTTCAGATAGAGCCGCGTGGCGAAGTGCGGACTGCTGTCGAAGTTCTCGATCAGGTCCGCGCAGACGAGGGTCTGGGTCGGACGGTGGACGAACACCGTCTCGTCCAGCATCGAGCCCGCAATGCGCACGGGGATCAGCTCGCCGCACCACTCGGTGTCCGGGGTCTCCGAGAGCTCGGAGTCGATGCGGAGCTCGGGCCGCTTCTGGCGCATCCCGGCGGGGGCGTGCACCCGGGCAGCGGGCCAGCGCTGGATGGCATCGCCCGCGTAGACGTGATGGTAGAGGTTGGGCAGCACGATGTGCCGCACCGGCCCGAGCGCCTGGATCTCGTCGGCCAGGATGTCGTCCACCGCCACGACCGAGTGGAGCCAGAGCGAGCCTCCGGGCAGCCGCACCACCGTCATGCGCGTCCCGAGCCACAGCCCGACGAAGCGGTGGGGCACCGCGACGCTCCAGAGACCGTCGGCGTGCTGAACGAGCTCGCTCATCCGCAGAAGTGCCGGATCGCCGCCTCGAGGATCTCCTCGCAGCGGACGAGCTCGCGAACGGGGACGTACTCACCGGTCTGGTGCGCAACCTGGATATTTCCCGGACCGAAGACCACGGAGCGAGCACCGAGCGCGGTCATCTGGGGAGCCTCCGTCCCGAAGCTCACGGTAGCCGAGTGCTGGCCACTCTGCTCCTCGAGGAACTTCACCACCTCCGCGGAGGCGGGCGTCTCCACGCCGCGGTCGGTACGGAGGATGCGCATCCGAACCTCGCAGCCGGGCTCCTCGCGACGCAGCTGGAACATGAGCTGCTCGATGGCATAGGGCACGGCCTCCACCGGCTGCGCGGGAATGGGCCGCCACTCGAGGGTGAAGCTGCAGCTGCCGGGGATGACGTTCTTCGCGCGGCCGCCTTGGATGACGCCGACGTTCAGTGTCGTGTACGGCGGCTCGAACGAGGGATCGGTCTCGCCCCGGAGCGGGCCCTTCGCGTAGGCCTCGATGCGGCTGAGGAGCCGCGCGGCGCGGAAGATGGCCGAGGCGCCGGTGTCGGGGTAGGCGCTGTGGCCTTCCTTGCCCGAGACCTCGATCTCCGCGAGGCAGTAGCCCTTGTTCGCGCGGATGGGTCGGAGCGAGGTGGGCTCACCGACGATGGCGTTGCGGGCGGCGCCGCGCCGAGCCTCGAGCAGCATCTTCGCCCCGAGACACCCCACCTCCTCATCGGCGGTGAAGATGAGGCCGAGCGGCTTCTTCACGAGGGCGCGCGTTCGCTCGGCGGCGAGAAGGGCGCACGCGATGAACGCCTTGGTGTCGCAGGCGCCACGGCCGTAGAGCCGGTCGTCCTTCCGGGTGAGCGTGAGTGCCTCGGCCCAGGCCGTGTCGTAGGGGACGCAGTCGGTGTGGCCGACGAGCGCGAGCTCGGGGACCTCGTCGCGGCCGTGGGTGAAGGCGAGGAGGTTCAGCTTCTCCGCGCCGGCATCGTCCGGATAGCGCTGTCGCTCGCAGCGGAAGCCGAGCGCCGCGAGTCGTGGCTCGATCCAGTCGACGAGCTTTTCGTTCGGGAGACGGCTGGTGGTGTCGAAGGCCACGAGCGCTCGCAGCGTCTCCTCCAGCCGTCCCTCCAGCTCGCTCACGCGAACGTCCTCCGGCACAGCGCTGTGAACTCACGGGCCGACGACTCGTCCAGCGGGTGGCGTCCGTCGGTGAGCACCCGCCGGCCCTGGACCCAGGTGTCCGTCACGGCGCTGGCGGGGGTGGAGAAGAGCACGGCGGCGAGCGTGCCATCATCGGGAGCGCCGAGCAGCGCCGGATGGCGAAGGTCCACCGCGCAGAGGTCCGCCGGACGGCGAGGGGCGAGCCGGCCGATGTCGAGCCCGAGGCTGCGGGCCCCGCCGTGAGTGCCGATCTCGAGAAGGGTGCGGGCGAGCGCGTCGGGGCCCTCGCCGCTCGGTGGAAGGACCAGGCGGCGATTCTGCTCGAGGCGGAGGTGGCCCTCGAGGGCGCGCAGCTCGCTCCAGGGGTCGATCTCGCTCTGCCCGTCGGTCCCGATGCAGAGCGTGGCTCCGGCGGCGACCAGCGCGTCGGCCGGAAGGATGCCGTCTCCGAGGTCGCGCTCGGTGAGGGGACAGGCGCAGACCTTCGAGCGGCCGAGGAGCGGGATCTCGTGAGGGGCGAGGTGCACCGCGTGAACGGCGGTGAAGCCGTCGTCGAGAAGGCCGATCTCGTCGAGGAGCTCGACGGGACGGCGACCGTGCTCGGCGAGGCACGCCTCGACCTCGCGCGGCTGCTCGGCGACGTGCATGTGGACTGTGGAGGGACGGGCGCGGGCGACGGCCTCGAGCCAGGAACGGGGCACGGCGCGCACGCTGTGCGGCGCGGCGCCGACGGTGACGAGCGGGTCGGGGCGGACGCGTTCCTCGAGCGCGGCGACGGCTCCGAGGAAACGAGCCGGGTCGGGGTCGTAGAAGCGCCGCTGCCGTGGCTGCGGGAGCGTGTTGAACCCCGGGCGCGCGTACCCCACGCGGAGCAGGTGGATGCGCAGGCCGACCTCACGGGCGGCGGCGATGACCCGCAGAGCGAGCTCGAGTGGATCCGAGTAGGGGCGGCCGTCGGGCGCGTGGTGGAGGTAGTGGAACTCGCCGACCGTGGTGATGCCGGCGCGAGCCATCTCCAGGAAGCACTGGCGGGACGCGATGGCGAGGCCGTCGGGGTCCAGCGTCGCGGCGGCGCGGTACATCGTCTCGCGCCAAGTCCAGAAGTCGTCGCGGGCCGCGTCGGGGGCCGTGGCCTGGGTGCGGCCGCGGAGCAGTCGCTGGAAGGCGTGGCTGTGGGCGTTGACCAGCCCGGGAAGGAGCAGCTTGCCGGGGAGGCGCTCGGGTGTCGCGTCCGGGGGTGCGAGACCCGCGACTTCGCAGGACCCGTCCGGGCCGATGGCCAGCGCCGTGTCGCGCAGGAGGCGGCCTTCCCAGAGGAGGGCGTCGGGCTGGAGCCAGCGAGAAGCCATGGGACGCGGGGCACCCTAGCAATGCGCTCGTGGCTGGAGCGAGGGGGCGGGCGCGTCGCGTCAATGCGATGCGGCGCGTGGCCGGCGTGCACACCCTGGAAGGCCCAACGACTCTGGGAGGCGCGCATGGAAGCGGATCGGGTGGTGGAGGAGCAGGTCCGGCGGGTTCCACCCTCGCTGCTGGTGGGACTGGCTCTGGGATCGATCGCCGTCTCGGCGGCGTTCGCGGTGGCAGGAAAGATGAAGGTCGCGAACTTCATCGGGCAGTGGGTGCCGTCGCTGCTGATCCTGGCGACGTTCGACCGGCTCATGCAGGCCGAGGTCGGGCCCGCGTCTCGGGGGGCGTCGAGCGCGCTCCCGAACGGTGTGGCCGCGTCCGCGGGTGCGGCGAAGGTCGGATCCATCGCCGGCGCGACCACGGGCTCGACCCGGACACCAGGGCTGTAAAGCAGCCCGCAGAGCGCGCTGAACGAGGTGTTTTGAACGAGGTGTTTGGCACCTCGGCCGGGCAGCTGAACGAGGTGTTTGGCACCTCGGTCGGGCAGCCACGGCCGACTTGCGCGATCGACGTCCGGACAGCTCGAATACCTGGAACACCCTCCCCGTAACGAGGTGTTTGGCATTCGAACCGGGTGCCTCTCCCCTCCCCCGCCGAGCGCGCTGTCGTCCATTGCGCATCTTCTTCACGAACGTGGCGCTTTGCGCGACGTGGGGTGGCGTGCTGACCTTTCCGCCGGGACGGAAGACTCATGGCCCGCCGCAACGATCCGCTCGAGACCTACCGACAGAAGCGCGACTTCGGCGTCACCCCGGAACCGGCTCCCGGCCGGATGTCCGCGGCGCCGGCGGGAGAGCTCCGGTACATGGTGCACAAGCACGACGCCACCCGGCTGCACTACGACGTGCGGCTCGAGATCGGAGGGGTACTCGCCAGCTGGGCCTGTCCAAAGGGACCGAGCTACGACCCGGCGCAGAAGCGGCTGGCCGTGGAGACCGAGGACCACCCGCTCGAGTACGGCGACTTCGAGGGTCGCATCCCCGACGGTGAGTACGGCGCGGGGGACAGCATCATCTGGGACCGCGGCACGTACGACACCGTGCCCCCTGGACAGGTGAAGGAGCAGCGCCGGAAGGGCCACCTCCACATCGTCTTCGGTGGAGACAAGCTGAAGGGAGGCTGGCACCTGGTGCGGACCCGCCCGCAGGGTGGGAAGGCCCAGTGGCTGCTCTTCAAGGCCAAGGATGGCACGGAGCGACCCGACTTCGACGTCGTCGCCGAGCGGCCCGAGTCGGTTGCGAGCGGCCGGCGAGTCACCCGCGGCCCCGAGCGGCAGCGGAACCTCCGCGGGGTGCATCCGGATCCCGACACGCTGCTCGGCCGGGTGTGGCCCCCGATGCTGGCGGTGCTCGCCAAGGGCACGCCGGCGCCGGCGGACCGCTACGTCTACGAGGTGAAGTACGACGGGTACCGCGCTCTTGCGGCGATCTCGGGAGGCAAGGTCTCGATCCGGTCGCGGAACGATCTGGACTTCGCCGCTAGATTTCCCTGGGTCGTGCCAGCGCTGTCACAGGTGGTTGTGGGCGAGGCCGTGCTCGACGGCGAGCTGGTCGCGCTCGACGAGGGTGGGGTGTCCCGGTTCCAGAGACTCGGAGATCGGGGCGCGGATCACCGCTACGCCGTGTTCGACCTGCTGTGGCTCGACGGAGAGGACCTCCGGTCGCGCCCACTCGAGGAGCGACGCGAGCTGCTCGAGTCGGTGATGGCCAACACCCGCTCTCCGCTCGAACTCGCGCAGCGCGTCCGCGGGGACGAGCAGGGCGCGCTCGCCGAGGCGAAACGGCACGGATGGGAAGGGCTCCTCGCCAAGCTGCGTGGCTCCCCCTACGTGGGCACCCGGAGCGCGGACTGGCTGAAGCTCAAAGTCCTCGGGTCGGACGAGCTGGTCATCGCCGGGTGGACGCCCATCTCGAATGGGGCGGCCGAGATCGGCGCCTTGCTCGTTGCCTCGCGGAAGGACGGTCGGTTCGTCTTTGCAGGCAAGGTGGGGACCGGCTTCGACCGGCCGATGCGGCGGCGCCTGCTCACCCTGCTGAAGAAGGATGAGGTTCCTCGTCCCGCGGTCGAGGATGCCCCGCGCATGCGGGACGCCCACTGGGTCACCCCGCGGCACGTGGCCCAGCTGCAGTTCACCGAGTGGACCCGCGACGGAAAGCTGCGGCACCCGTCGTTCCAGGGACTCCGCGAGGACAAGGGGCCGACGGAGATCGGCCAGGATGCCGAGGCGACTCCGCGGAGATCACGGAAGTCGCCGAGCGCGCAGGCGACGAAGTCACGACCGGCGAGCGCCGGACGCCGGGCAGCTGGACGCTCCGTCTCGCCAGCCCGGGCCCGGACGTCGGCAGCACGAGGCGGCACGCGGGCTTCCAAGTCGAAGAGTCGGGGCGCCGGGCGGAGCAAGTCCGGAAAGCGGACCGCCGAGACCGAGACGGACGGAGACGGAGCAAAGGGCTTCTTCGGGACCCCCACGGCCGAAGGTTTCGGGACGTGGCACTCGAACCGAGGCGAGGACGGCGAGCGAGCGGCGGACGCCCGCACTGCTGCCGCCGCCGCCGAGGTCCAGGCCGCGGAGCCTCCACCGGCCGAGGTTCCGATCACCCATCCGGACAAGGTGGTCTTCCCGGTCTCGAAGATCACGAAGCGCGACGTCCGGGCCTACATGGACTCGGTGGTAGCGCCGCTCATCGCAGCGCTCCGGGGGCGACCGCTGTCCATGCAGCAGTGGCCGCAGGGGATCGGCAAGCCGGGCATCTTCCGGCAGGGGGCGACCAGCGCCCCGCCGTGGATCTCGCGAGTCTCGGTTCAGCACGTCGACCATCCGCTCGAGCACATCGTCGTC
>CAZDSB010000201.1:0-3302 GCA_964507515.1 uncultured Myxococcaceae bacterium | reverse complement strand
CATGTGTGAGGCACGCCGCCAGCGTTCGTTCAGAGCCAGGAGCAAACTCTCCAATAAAAAATTGAATGGTTTGAACTGGCGTACCTCCCGTCTCGCCTCTGCCGTCCAGACAGGCCCTCACGGGCGTGCCGACCAGGGTTGGCTCGAGCAGGAGTCGCTGTTCGGGACGCGCCGCTCCCTCGCTGAGCTGCCTCACGGCGGATCAGGAAGTTGCGTGCGCATCCAATTGAATTGACTGCGGTTTCCGCAATCGTCTTGGACTTGCTATCCGGTTTTCAAAGACCGAGCCGCCATCCACCGAACCTTCACCGGTCCGGCGGCGGGCCGACCCTTCTACGGTCGACATCGGAGGCTGTCAAGCACCCGCTCTGGGCGGGAACTCCAGTCATTTCAAGGACCTGTACCAGCACCCATGAGCTGTTCTGGAGGCCATCGGAGAGGACCCAACCCGCCGCTGATCCGGAGGTGGTTCGTCCGAGGGGCCGACCTTCATACAGTCCGGGTCGGACCCTGTCAACCTTGAGATTCGATTGTGGTTCTTCCCCAGCCCACCGCCACGTCCGCCTCCCGAGGGAGCGACCACCTACCCACCACCGCACCGCCCGACGTGCTGTCCCGCTGCCCTCGCCGACCGCAGCGAGGGGCGCGCTAGATAGAGACTTCGACGGGCCGTGTCAACTGCCTCGCTTCGGCCCCTCGAGGCCGAGGGCGGCGAGGTCCACCCGTCCCCGGCGACTGCGCTCGGCCGTGACGATGGATTCGAGCTCGGCGTAGGCCTGCTCCACCGAGTCGTTGACCACCAGGTAGTCGTACGCCCGGGCGCCGAGCTCCAGCTCGGAGCGGGCGGCGAGCATCCGCCTGCGGATCACGTCCTCGCTCTCCGTCCCGCGCTCGCGGAGGCGGCGCTCCAGCTCGGCCATGGTGGGCGGGAGCACGAAGATCAGCACCGCTTCCGGGTACCGCCGCTGGATGGACTGGCCTCCCTGGACGTCGATGTCGAACACGGCGATGCCGCCAGTGGAGAACGCCCGGTCCACCGCGGCGCGCGGGCTCCCGTAGAAGTTGCCGTGGACCTCGGCCCACTCGACGAACTCATCCCGCTCGATCATCCGCTGGAAGGTGAGCGCGTCGACGAAGTGGTAGTCGACCCCGTCCTTCTCGGCGCCGCGCGGCTCGCGGGTGGTCATGCTGATGCTGAAGGCCGCCTCGGGATGGGCATCCACGAAGCGCCGGGCGAGCGTCGTCTTCCCGGTCCCGGAGGGTGCCGAGAGCACCAGCAGCAGACCGCGATGGAGAGGGACGGAGCTCATTCGACGTTCTGGACCTGCTCGCGGATCCGCTCCAGCTCCGCCTTGAGCTCGACGATGCGGGTGGAGATCTCGGTCGACTGGCTCTTGCTCCCGGTGGTGTTCACCTCCCGGTGCATCTCCTGGACGAGGAAGTCCATCCTCCGGCCGGCGGGCTCGCTGCTGGCGAGGAAGCCCCGGAACGCCTCCAGATGCGCCTGCAGCCGGGTGGCCTCCTCGGCCACGTCGGTGCGCTCGGCGAAGAGCGCGACCTCCTGGACCAGCCGCCCCTCGTCCACCGGCGCGCCCTTCAGGAGCTCCGCGACCCTCTCTTGAATTCGCGCCCGGTAGGCCTCCACGGTCCTCGGCGCGAGCGCCGCGACCTCGCCGGCCAGCGTGGCCACCCGCTGCAGCCGGGCCGACAGGTCCGCCTCCAGCGCCCTCCCCTCGCGCTCCCGCATCGCCACCAGGGCGGCCAGCCCGTCCGCGAGCGCCCGGTCGAGGGCGCCCTCGGCGACGGCGAGGTCGGCAAGGGGCTCCTCCATCCGGACGACGCCGGGCTGGCTCGAGATCTGCGCGGCGGTGGGCGTGTCGGCCAGCTCGGCGGCGCGGGCGACCGTCCGGAGCGCCTCGCGCCAGGCACGGGCCATGGCAGCGTCGACCGTGGGGACCGCCCCGCTGGCGGTGCTCGCGCTCCGCCGCACGGCGACGTCCACCGCGCCCCGGACGCAGCGTGCCCGCACTGCCTTGACCACCGCCGGCTCCAGCGCCGAGAGCTCGCGGGGAAGACGCACCTTGACCTCCAGGTGCTTGTGGTTGACGGCCCGGACCTCGACGGAGATCTCCTCGTCCCCGGCGCGCGCCCGACCCGTCCCGAAGCCGGTCATGCTCTTGAGCATGGGTGCAGGGGTGCTAGGAGGCGCGGCACCGGCCGTCAAGGCTCAACGCATGCAACCCTGGAACAAGCGACTGGAGGGCACCGGCAAGAGGGCTCTCGCCAGGGTGGCGGCACGGGTCTTCCGCAGGCCGGCCCCGACGCTGCCGGTTGGGGCGCGCCGGGTCCTGCTGGTGCGCATCGACGACCGCATGGGCGAGGCGCTGCTCATCACGCCGCTGGCGCTCGGACTCAAACAAATCCAGCCGGCTCCTGCCGTGGACGTGCTGGTGCACGAGAAGACCGCGCGGGTCCTCGATGGCCACCCGGCGGTGGATCGCATCCTCACCCTCGACCGGCGGGCGCTGGCGCTCGGGCCGCTCGCCCCCGGCATCCGCGCGGTCCGGAAGGCCGGCCCGTGGGACGTGGTGGTCGACTGCGGAAACTGGGAGGTCCCGGGGGTCACCTCCGCGCTCGTCTCCCGGCTGGTCGCGGGCGAGACGCAGGTCATCGGGCCGGCGGTGGCACCCACCGGGCCGCTCCACGACATGCCGGTGGGGGCCCGCACCGACACGCGCTCCGAGCTCGCGCAGCGCCTGCATCTGCTGTCGCCGCTGCTCGACCCGCCGCAGCTGTTGCCCAGCTTCCGCGCGCCGCGGATCTCCGAGTCCCGGAAGCCCTTCCTCGACCGTGTCCGAGCCACACCGCACGCCGTCGTGGTTCCGGGAGGCCGCCTCGGGTGGAGGCGCATCCCCCCTGCCCTCTTCTCGCTCGCGGGACGGGTTCTCACCGAGCTGGGGCGCACCGTGATCGTCGCCTGGGGACCAGGCGAGGAGCAGCTGGCGAGGGAAGCCGCGGCCGGAGTCCCCGGTGCGCGGCTGGCGCCTCCGACGAACCTGGATGACCTCGCTGCCCTCCTGGCTGCCGCCGGGTGCACCGTCTGCAACAACTCGGGGCCCATGCACCTCTCGGTCGCGATGGGCGCACCGACCCTCGCGCTTTTCTTGAAAATGGATCCGGAGCGCTGGGGTTACCGGTTCCCGCCCCACGCCGTCCTGGATCTCACGAGCGTGATCGAGGACGAGGGTCGGGCCGGGAGGGCAGTCGACCTTGCCGTGCAGGACTTCACGGCCGGTCTGGAA
>CAZDSB010000200.1:0-5412 GCA_964507515.1 uncultured Myxococcaceae bacterium | reverse complement strand
TCGGCCGAGTGCGAGGCGATGTGCCCGAACACTCCGGGGAAACGCCGCGTCAGCTGCCAGGTGGCGTATCCGCCGGAGCTGCGGCCCGCGACGGCACGCGAGGCCGGCGAGCGCAGCGTGGCGTAGGTGCGGTCGACATGGCCGAGCACGTCCTGCACCAGCATCTGCCCGTACGCGCCGTTTGCGGGAGAGTCGATCCACTGGCTCCCCCCGAGGGCGGTCAGCCCATCCGGGAAGACGGTGAGGAACGGAGGCACGCCCGAGGCGAAGAGCCCATCGAGGCGGTCGAGGATCCCGGGCGCGAACGGCGCCGCGTTGAACCAGCCGAGCGCCGAGCCCATGAAGGCGTGGAGGAGCACCACCACCGGGTACGGAGATCCACCGGGCGAATAGCCCTCCGGGAGGTAGACCGGGCAGGGTCGCTCGACGGGATCGCCGCGCGGGTTTCCGACGAGCGCGCCGCAGTGAATCGTCTGGATGTCGAGGCGACCGCGAGGCATGGCCGCGCAGTCTGCTTCAGGGGGCCCGCTTCGGGAAGCGCGCCATGACCGCCTGGAGGTCCGCCCAGGCCGCCTTCTTCTCCGCCGGGTTCCGGAGCAGGTAGGCAGGGTGGAACGTGGGCATCAGCGGAATGCCGACGTACTCCCGCCACTGACCCCGAAGCCGCGTGATGGGCGTGTCGGTGCGGGCCAGCGTCTGCGCCGCGAACTTCCCCAGGGCGATGATGACCGAGGGTCGGATCGCGTTCAGCTGTGCCTCGAGGAAGGGCTGGCAGGCCTGGATCTCGTCCGGCTCGGGGTTCCGGTTTCCGGGCGGGCGGCACTTCACCACGTTGCAGATGTAGACCTCGTCGCGGCTGTACCCCATCGCGGCGATCATCTTCGTCAGCAGCTGCCCGGCCGCGCCGACGAACGGGATGCCCTGGTTGTCCTCCTCGGCGCCGGGACCCTCACCGACGAAGACGAGGCGGGCCTTCGGAGTCCCCACCCCGAAGACGAGGTTCTTGCGTCCCGCGCAGAGCTTGCAGCGCTTGCAGTCGCCGAGCGCGCGCCGGACCTCGTCGAGGCGCGGCGGCTCGACGCTGGCCGGAGGGGCGACCACGGACGGCGCCGACAGCGGGTCCTGGGTCGTCACGGGCACGGACGGCCCGGACGCCGCGGCCGACTCCAGCCGTGCGGGCGCAGACAGCGGTGGAAGCACCGCCTCGGGCGCAACCTCGCTGAAGACCTCGGCGTACTCGACGACGACCGGTGGGCTGCTGGACCCTTCCACGGTGACCTCTACCGAGACCGCCGTGGCGACCGCGCCGAGGGCCGCGAGCGCCCCGTCCGGGGAGGCGTGGAGCTCCTCTCCGGCCACGTCCCGATGCCAGCCGAGGTAGCGGCGCACGTCCGCCAGGACCTCGGCCAGCGCCTCCGCCCCGGGAAGCGCTCGGTCCGCCACGTTGGGTGTCCCTCCGTCCCCTGCCCCTGCCAGGGAGGCTCACCCTCGCATCCTGATCCGACAGGCGATCAGCCCGATCCGGTGGCGCCCGAGCGAAGCGCGTCGGCGAGCAGCCGGCGTAGGTCCTTGACCGCCGGAGCCTCGTACCGCGCGGTGTTCCGGGCCAGGGTGATGACCCGCTCCATCCGTGGAGTTGCAACGGCGACCGCCTTCAGCGGAGGGCTCGGCACCTCCAGTGCGCTTCGCGGCACCAGGGCGATGCCCAAGCCCGCGGAGACGAACGCGCGGACCGTCCCCATGTTCGGCGTGGAGAAGCCGATCCGCGGGGCGAAGCCGGCCCGACGCGTGGCGAGCAGGAGCATCTTCCGCACCGTGGCACCGGCCCGGAAGCTGACGAAGGTCTCCTCCCGGAGCTCCTCCAGCTCGACGCTCGCGCGGCTCGCCAGCCGGTGCGCCGGTCCGACGACGAGCACCACCGCCTCGGTCTGGAGACGGGCCAGCGAGATCGTCTGACCGGCCGCGCGCATCCCCACCACGGTCGTCCCCACTCGCCCGAGGTGGAGGAGGCCGAGGTCCACCTCTCCTCGCCGGAGCAGCTCCAGGACCTGCCGGGTGTGGACCTCGCGGAGGACGATGCGGGTGCGCGGATGCCTCTGTCGGAACGAGGCCAGGACCTTCGGGAGCCGTCCCTCGACGAGCGTCTGCAGGGCACAGCCGATCCGGACGGACCCGCCCTCCTCCCCGGCGTGGATCCGCATCTCCTGCGTCGCGTCCTGGACCGAGAGGAGGATCTCCTCGGAGCGCGCGACCAGCCGGGCCCCGGCGTCGGTCAGCCCCGAGGTCCGGTTGGTCCGCGCGACCAGGAGCACGCCCAGCTCCTCCTCCAGCGTCCGGATCTGTTGCGAGAGCGCCGGCTGGGCGATGCGCAGCCTCCTGGCTGCACGGGTGAAGTTGCCCTCCCTGGCGAGCGTGACCAGCGCACGGAGATGCCTCAGCTCCACGATAAGGAACGAATATCACATCATCGTAGGGCGATATTGGCTGCTTACCGTGGCCGAGCGTATCGATTCGCCGGAGGTGGCCATGAGCGACGAGCGGGTGAGGCTGGGACGCAGGACTGTGTTGCAGGGAGCGGCGGCGGCGCTGGCCCTTCCAGCGCTGTCCCGGGCGGCGGGTCCACCGGGGCGTCCGTCCGAGACTCCGGCGCTGGTGGTGCTGTACCTGAACGGCGGCCCCGCCGGCCTGTTCAACAGCGCCGGCTCGTTCGTCGAGAAGCGCGGCTTCGGCGTGACACGGGACAACATCCGTCCTGTGGGGAACGGGCTGGTGGTCGATGCCCCGACCCTCGGCACCCTGCCCCCGGCCGCGCTGGGACACATGGCGGCGATCAACTTCCGGCACGGGCTGTACACGCACGACCTGTCGCGGGCGGCGATCCTGCAGACCGGCAGCCGGAGCAACCTGCTGCTGGCAGCCGGAGCAGTGACCAGCCCGGCACCGATCCACTGCGCCGTGGTCAACAACCTCGGGCTCCCGGTCGGCGTCGACCGGTCACCTCCCGCCGAGAACGGCGTGACGTTCGAGCACGTCCTGGACCTGCGCGCGATCCCGGTACTCGCCGATCCGGCGCTCCCCTCCCCCGACCTCGGGCAGATCGCCGCCGCCTACGGGGCCAGCCCCATGGCGAGCGCCATCTCGGACGTGAAGACGACCCTCACGGCGGTCGAGCTGCTCGTCCGCGGCGGAACGAGCGTGGTGTTCGCGCAGCCGGCCTTCGTCGGTCGGGCCGATCGCCAGTTCGACACCCACAGCGACGCCGACGGCGCGAAGGCGCGGGACATCATGTCCTCGATCCTCGGAGAGCTACGGACGTTCGTCGCCCGCGCGATGGAGATTCCGGGGCGCAACGTGGTGATCGCTCTCATGGGCGAGTTCAGCCGCACCGTCGGCGAGTCGGACCATGCGCCCGGCGGGACCACCACCGTCATCGGGAAGCACGTCAGGACCGGCAGCGCGGGACCACAGACCGCCGGGGGATTGCCGCCACCGACCAGCCCCCCGCCCGCGGGCCTCTGGGCGTACCTGTCCACGGTTCTCCAGCTCAAGGACCACCCCTTCGGAGTGAATCCGCATCCCGAGCTGGTCGTGTGAGCGACGGCCGAGAGCTCAGTGCGTCGCGACGGCCGCCGGCGAGCGCAGCGCGGCGATGCGGTCCCACAGCCCGGCAGCGACGACGTCCTTCGTCCCGGACAGCTCGAGCCGACCGCCGGCGCGGTCCACGATGACCACCGAGTTCGTGTCCGTGCCGAAGCCGGCGTCGGTCCGGCTCACGTCGTTCGCGACGATGAGGTCCAGCCCCTTGCGGAGCAGCTTCGCCGTGGCGTTCTCCACCACGTTCTCGGTCTCGGCGGCGAAGCCGACGATGAGTGGCCGGCGCGCGAGCCCCCGTGCCCGGTCCGCCGCGAGCGCCAGCACGTCGGGTGTCCGCAGCAGCGCCAGGGGAGCGTCCGCCGCCGGGTCCTCCTTCCTCACCTTCTGCTCCGCGCGGCTTGCAGGCCGCCAGTCGCTCACCGCCGCGGTCGCCACCAGCACGTCGGTACGCTCCAGCCTCGACAGGACCGCGTCGCGCATGTCCTCGGCGCTCACCACGTCGACGACGTCCAGCCCGGATCGATCCACCGTACCCACCGGCCCGAGCACGACCGTCACCTGCGCGCCCCGCGCCCGTGCCACCCGCGCGATGGCCAGTCCCATCTTCCCGGTGCTCGGGTTGCTGATGAAGCGCACCGGGTCCAGGAACTCCCGCGTCGGACCGGCGGTCACCAGCACCCGCGTGCCGGCGAGCGGTCCCTCCGCAAGGAGCTCGGCCGCGGCGTCGGCGATCTGCTCGGGCTCGCTGAGGCGCCCCGAGCCCACCTCGCCGCAGGCGAGGAGTCCCGCTCCCGGACCCACGAAGCGGTAGCGCGCGTCCCTCGCCAGCACCCCGAGGTTGCGCCGCGTCGCCGCGTTCTCCCACATCGCGGTGTTCATCGCCGGCGCGAGCAGCACGGTGCCCCGGTACGCCAGCAAGGTCGCCGCGAGCGCGTCGTTCCCCATCCCCGCCACGATGCGGGCGAGCAGATCCGCGGTCGCCGGCGCCACCACGAACAGCTCGCTCCATCGCGCGAACTCGATGTGCCCGAACGCCGCCTCCTGCGACGGATCGAGGATGTCGGTGAGCACCGGATGCCCGGTCAGGGCCTGGAAGGTCAGCGGGCCCACGAAGGTCGTCGCCGCCGGCGTCATCGCCACGCGCACGGTCGCGCCCGAGCGCTGCAGCGCGCGCACCAGCTCGGCAGCCTTGTAGGCCGCGATGCCGCCACCGACGCCGAGCCCGATGCGCCGGCCCTGGAGCACGCTCCGGTCCATCCTCCGGGGAAGGTGTAGCCCCGGGCTCCTGGCCCGGCAACTTCACAGCAGGAGGCGAGTCGACCCCGACACCTGGACCGTCCTCACCACCGGCATTCCCTGCCGGAGCCCGATGACGGTCCACGTCCCGGGGGTGAGGCCGTCGAAGCGCGCCGAGCGGTCCACGCCGAAGACGAGCTGCCCTTCCCCGCGCGGCCCGGGACGCTCGGTGGAGGTGGGCGCCGCGGTCGCGCCCCGCTCGACCCAGAGCGCCTCCAGCGGCGCGGACACGTCGACCTCGAGAGACGCCGAGCCCGACGCGGCCCCGAGCACCACCTCCTGCGCCGGGAGGCGGACGAACCACATCCTGCCCGGCTGCGCATCGGTCGAGATCCGGTAGTCACCGGCGAGCGCGTTTCCCTTCGCGGTCCCGTCGGGGCCTGCCGTCCACCCGTAGCTGCGCGCCCCGGCCAGCTGGACGTTCCGACCTGCGGCCGGTGCACCGGAGGAATCGAGGACCCGGAGGCGGATCGGCTGCTCTCCCACCAGCGCGATGTCGATCGAACCGGGAACCGGCGCCGT
>CAZDSB010000199.1:0-6771 GCA_964507515.1 uncultured Myxococcaceae bacterium | reverse complement strand
CAGGGGCAAGGTCCAGATGTACGCAGTCATCCGCACCGGCGGGAAGCAGTACCGCGTCGCCGAGGGCGACGTCGTCCGCATCGAGAAGGTTCCCGGCGAGGTCGGCAGCGAGATCACGTTCGCCGAGGTGCTCTGGCTGGGCGGGACGGAGTCCCCGAAGGCCGGCCGTCCGCTGGTCGAGGGGGCGAAGGTCGTGGGGAAGATCCTTGCCCAGGACCGCTACCGCCGCGTCCTCCACTTCCGGAAGGAGAAGGAAGGGTGGACC
Organism: uncultured Myxococcaceae bacterium; assembly: GCA_964507515.1. GTDB lineage: Bacteria > Myxococcota > Myxococcia > Myxococcales > Myxococcaceae > RPRB01. The sequence continues at coordinate 6,506 of CAZDSB010000199.1, read as the reverse complement.
CGCCGCAAGGGACACCGGCAGCCCTACACCGAAGTGAAGGTCGTCTCGGTCGCGGGCTGACCCGCGTCCCAATAGGAATCGAACCATGGCTCACAAAAAGGGACAGGGCAGCTCGCGCAACGGCCGCGACTCCGCCGGACAGCGCCGCGGGGTGAAGGTGTACGGCGGCGAGAGCGTGAACGCCGGCAGCATCCTCGTGCGCCAGGTCGGCACCGTCATCCACCCGGGCTCGAACGTCCGCCTCGGCCGCGACTACACGCTGTACGCGACCGTGGACGGCGTCGTGAAGTACGAGCGGCTGGGCAAGGACCGGAAGAAGGTCTCGGTCTATCCCCAGGCGCCCGCGAGCGCCTGATCCGCCGGGCCGTCCGGCCTGCGGCACCCCGAGCGGGCCCGCGCACCCTCGTGAAGTTCGTCGACCAGGTCTCCATCCAGGTGAAGGCCGGGGACGGCGGGAACGGCGCCGTCGCCTTCCGCCGGGAGAAGTTCGTCGAGCGCGGCGGGCCCTCCGGCGGAGACGGTGGGAACGGCGGCTCGGTGGTCTTCGAGGCGGACACCGGGCTGACCACGCTGCTGGACTACCGTTACCAGCAGCACCACCGGGCGCGGAGCGGCCAGCACGGGATGGGCAGCGACATGAACGGTGCCTCCGCCGAGGACCTCGTCCTGCGCGTCCCGGTGGGCACGCTGATCCGTGACCAGGACTCGGGCGAGCTGCTCGCCGACCTCGCCGAGCCGGGTGCCCGGGCGGTCATCGCCCGCGGCGGGCGCGGTGGCCTCGGCAACATGAACTTCGCCACCTCCACCCGGCAGACGCCGCGCTTCGCCCAGGACGGCAAGCCCGGAGAGGAGCGGCGCCTGGTGCTGGAGCTGAAGCTGCTCGCCGACGTCGGCCTGCTCGGGTTTCCCAACGCGGGCAAGAGCACCCTCATCTCCCGCGTCTCCCGTGCCCGACCGAAGATCGCCGACTACCCGTTCACCACCCTGGTCCCGAACCTGGGCGTGGTCCCCTACAAGGACGGGACCTCCTTCGTGATGGCGGACATCCCCGGCATCATCGAGGGCGCCGCCGAGGGCGCGGGGCTCGGGCACCAGTTCCTGCGACACGTCGAGCGCTGCCGGGTGCTCGTCCACCTCGTCGACCTCTCCGCGCCGGGAGAGGACCGCGCGCCGCTGAGGGACCTGGACGTGCTCGACCACGAGCTGGCGCGCTACAGCCCGGAGCTCGCGAAGAAGCCGCAGATCGTCGCCGCGAACAAGATGGACCTCCCCGACGCACGCGAGCGGCTCCCCGCCTTCCAGGCTGCGCTGGCCGCGCGGGGGATGCCGGTGTTTCCCATCTCGGCCGCAACCGGCGAGGGCGTGGGTCCGCTGCTCGATGCCGTCGCGCAGGTGCTCTCCGGCGGTGCACTCCCCGGCGTCGGGCGTGCCGAGCGTCCGCGCCGGCGCCCGAAGGCCGGAGCCGCCCCGGCGGCAAACGCCGGCACGAACGAGGACCGTCGAGAGCAGGAGGAGAGCAAGCGGACACGGGCCCCCCGCGCTCCCGCGAGCCGGCAGGGAGCGTCTCGCCGCGGGCCGCGGAAGGGCGCTCGAGCGCCCCGGAAGGGCACCCGGTGAAGCGCACGCCGCCGGCGGACGGAACGCGGCGCGCTCCGCCCGAGGCGAACACCCTTCTCCTCCCCCCACGCCGGGAGAAGGTGGACGCGGTCGTCGCACGCCGGCTGCGCGGACTGACCGTGGTGCTCGATCAGCTCGAGGACACCTTCAACATGGCCGCGGTGCTCCGGAGCTGCGAGGCCTTCGGGCTGCAGGACGTCCACGTGGTGGAGAACCCCGACGTGCCCTTCGCGCCCCACGACAAGGTCACCCAGGGCTGCGACAAGTGGCTCGACGTGCACCGTCACCGCTCGTTCGCCGCCTGCGCCCGGGCCCTGCGGACCGCCGGATTCCGGATCTGCGTCTCCGCCGTCCGTGCCGACGCGAAAAGCGTCTTCGAGCTGGAGTTCGATCGCCCCCTGGCGCTGGTCTTCGGAAACGAGCGGACCGGCGTCACGCCCGACGCGCTCGCCGCTGCCGACGAGGCCTTCTGGATCCCGATGCGAGGCTTCACCCGCAGCCTGAACGTGTCCGCCGCCGTCTCGGCCACGCTGTCCCGGGCCGTCGGCTGGCGGCTGGACCACGGGCGGCCGGACGGAGATCTCGCCGAGGCGGACGCGCGCGCCCTCCGCGATCGCTTCTACGCCCTGAGCGTCAAGCAGCGGAAGCGGCTCTTCGGTCGCTGAGCTCGCCTTCGCTAGCGGACGACCATCCGGCGATACCGGGCCAGCACCAGCATGAACACGCCGTAGGCGACGAGCCCGAGCGCGACGGCGCCGAACAGCCACCTGCCCTGCGGCTGGCGCGAGAGCTCGCGCAGCGCGCCGCCGATGCCGCGCGCATCGCGCGGGTTGGCGTGGACGCCCGCGTTGATCAGGAAGCCACCCACGAGGACGAGCACCGCCGCCCGGGCGACGAAGCCAACCCGGCCGACCCACGTGACCCACGTGCGTGCCGCCGAGGACAGGGACTCGAGCTTGGAGAGGAAGCTCACGCGTGCGGCGATGACCAGCTGCGCGATGCCGACGCCGATCACCACCGCGCCCACGACGCAGACCAGCCAGGGCCCGTGGGGGAACGAGAGCAGCCAGGCGGTGTGCTCGTGGGACACGGCCTCGTCGCCGCGGGTCCGGAGCCCGCGGACCAGCTCCACCGCGGTCCAGGCCAGGACGCCGTAGATGGCCCCGCTGATGACGTAGCCGGCGCGGACGAGCAGCCCTTTCGGAGACGTCCCCTGGAGCTCGGTGTCCCGGACCGCCTGGACGACGCGCCACACCACGTATCCGGCGAGGCCGACCACGACCGCGATGAGGAGCACGTCACCGAAGGGAAGCCTGCGCACGTGGCGCATCGCCCCGCGAGAACCCGTTGCGACGCCTCCGGCGCCGAACGCCGCCTCCGCCGCGAGCACGCCCACCAGGAGGTAGACGATGCCCTTCGCGGCGTAGCCCAGCCGACCCAGCCGCTCGACCCAGGGCGCTGCGCGCTCGGTTCCGTCGCGCAGCGCCCGCCCGACTCCGGCCCAGCTTTCCGGACGTGTCATCGTGCCCCGCGTCTTGCGCGGAGCTGGACGATGCGCATCGGCCGGCGGGTCGGGGAGTCCCTGCGGCTCAGGCCATCAGGGGCGCGAGGGCCTGCGTCACGCGCTCGGCCTGCGCCTGGGTGACCATCCCGGTCAGCAGCTTGACGAACCGGGGATGCTGGGCGCCGGAGCCGATGTACTGCCAGCGGTAGGCCTTGAGGACGCCCGCCTCCAGCTCCGCCACCTGCGCGCCGGTGTAGCGAGACTCGGCGACGTGGCAGAAGTAACGAACGTCCGCCTTCGACTGTGCCTGGAGCAGGCTGTCCACCGCGCCGACCAGGGCGATGAGGTCGTCCACCGCCGCGTCGCGCTCGGCCGCGCTGAGCGCGCGGTCGCTCCGGGTCCACTCCAGCTCGTCGAGGATCGCGTGCTGCGACTCCTCCTTCCAGTGGAAGAGGAACACGTCCTTGAACAGCGGGGAGATCGCCGCGTCGGGCCGGATCGACTCGAGGTAGTGCACCTGGGTGAACAGCTCGATGTTGCAGGTCAGGCCCAGCACGGACCAGGTGGACTTGCCGAGCACCGCCGAGGCGATCTCGTCCGGATTTCCCATCGCCTCGTAGCCCGCGGGCATGCTCGCGGCCATCATCCGCTCGAGGCGGCGGAACAGCTCCTGGTGCTTCAGCTCCTCCTGGCTGAAGCCCACCATGGCCTCCAGCGCGACCTGATCACCGAGCCAGTGCTCGCGCGAGAGCTCGAGCACCTTGGCGTTGATCCATCGCTCCGCGAGGGCAAAGATGTTGACGTAGGTGCGGCCCTGGATCTGGCTCAGCAGCCGCGCGTCGGCGGCGCTCAGGAACCCGAGGCGGCTGATCATCGACAGACCGTCGGGCAGGAAGAGACCCGAGTAGTCGAACTCGCGTCCGCGGATGACGTCCTTGTCGATGTCCCAGCGGATCTTCCGGGAGTTCTCGAGGCACCGGCCATAGCGGCCGTCGATGATCGGGGTGGCGTTCACGGCGGTCTGCATTGCGCGTCCTTCTGGTTGGGGGGGTGCGGCGGCGCGACTGCCGTCGCACCCATCCCCATGAGCACCACACATGCCACGTGCTTGTGCCCTGGAAGCCCAGCAAATTCGAGCGCTTGGACATTAGTGGTGGGCACGAGATCTCGCGAAGACGCGAGTTCTCGCGCCGACAGGTTGCGCCGGGTGCAACGGATCAGCGGTGCCGGCGGAGCCGCAGCGCCTTCACCCGCGAGGCGAGCGTGGACGGCGCGAGGCCGAGGAGCTTCGCCGCGCCTTCCTCGCCTGCGATCTGCCAGTGGGTCGCCTCGAGGGCGCGCCGCAGGTTCTCGCGCTCGAGCCGGGCCAGCTCCCGCGCGGTGAGGACTCCCGAGAGATCGGGCAGCGGATGCCCGCTCCCGGCGGTGGTGGTGAGGCTCGGAAACGCGCGCTGGAAGTTGAGCTTCCCGTCCCGCGCGGTGATGACGGCCCGCTCGATGACGTTCTGCAGCTCGCGCACGTTCCCGGGCCACCCGTACGCGCGGAGGTTCGCCGCGGCCGCGGGGTCGATCGGCGCGAGCCGCTGCCCGGCGCGCGCGGCGAACTGGCGGGAGAACGCCTCGGCGAGGAGCAGGACGTCGTTTCCTCGTTCCCGGAGCGGGGGGATGGAGATGGGGAAAACGCTGAGCCGGTAGAAGAGGTCCTCGCGGAACTTCCCGTCGGCCACGGCACGGCGGAGGTCGCGATTCGTGGCGGCGACGACCCGGACGTCCACCTTGCGCGTCCGCGAGCTGCCCAGCGGCTCGAACTCGCCCTCCTGGAGGACGCGGAGGAGCTTGCCCTGGAGCTCGAGCGGGAGCTCGCCCACCTCGTCGAGGAAGATGGTTCCCCCGTCCGCCAGCGAGAAGCGACCTTCGCGGCGCGCCGTGGCGCCGGTGAACGCGCCTCGCTCGTGGCCGAAGAACTCGCTCTCGATGAGGGTGGCGGGGATGGCGGCGCAGTTCACCTTGACCAGCGACTTGCTCCGCCGGCGGCTGCCCTCGTGGATCGCGCGGGCGAAGAGCTCCTTTCCGGTCCCGGTCTCGCCGAGGAGGAGCACCGTCGTGTCTGCCGGCGCGACCTGGCGCACTTCGGCGAGGACGTGAAGGAGGGCCGCGCTGTTCCCGAGGATCTCCCCCGAGCGCTCGAGCTCGCGCAGCTCGGTGCGCAGATACTCGGTCTCGCTGGTCAGGCTGGCGATGCGGCGCTCCGCCTCGAGCCGCTCGTCGACGTTGCGGAGGATCAGCGTGAGGTGCCGGCGCCGGTCGAGCTCGAACAGGGAGAGCGTGCCCTCGGCCAGGAACGTGCCTCCTCCGAGCTTCAGTCCGGTGAAGCCTCCGGGCACCCAAGCGCTGCGGGCGTTCTCCGGCCTATCCTGAAGGAGGCGCACGATGCCCTCGAGCTTGCTCGCGTCGGCCGGGCTGATCAGCGCGTTGAGCGGCATCCCGCGGGCGTGGTCGCCCGGGGTCTCGAAGGTGCGCTCCGCCGCCGGGTTCATTCCCGTCACCCGGAAGTCGCCGTCCAGCTGGACGATGGCGTCGAGGGCGCTCTCGATGAGACCCGTCAGCTGGGCCTGGCGCGCCCGGACCTGGCGCTCGACGCGGATCCGCCGGAGCTCGGCCGCGGCGCGCCCGGCGAAGATCTCGAACATCGCGCGGCGGATCGGATCGTCGGGCATGGGCTGCACGTCGAGCACTGCCAGGTGACCCAGGACGCTCCCGTCCACGTCGGACAGCGGGACTCCCATGTAGCTGACCGCGCCGCTGCCGCGCAGGCCCGGATCGTTCGGGTATAGGTCGAGGATCCGATCAGGGAAGTGGACCAGCCGCCGGTTCTCCACCACCACCTGGCACGGAGTCCCGTCGACCGACTGCTCCCAGTTCTCGATCCACTGGCCGCCGAGCCAGAACGCCAGCGCCTTGAGGCGCCGCTCCTCCGGATGGAACTCGGTCACCCAGGCGCCGCGGGTCCCCAGCGCACCCGCCAGCGTCTGCACCAGCGCGCGGAAGAATCCCTCGCCGATCTCGCTGGCGGTGCCCTCGAGGATCCGTGAGAGCGCGGACTGCGTCGACGCGTCGGTGGCGTCGCCCTGGCGCGAAGACGGCAACATGGTTGCATCCTGCCACGACGGCGGCGTGGAGGCCCGCCGCACGATGCTGTGCAACCTACTTCTTCTTGCAGGTGTCCTCGCCCAGCTTCTGCCAGGCGCCCGGCTTGCTCTCCATCTCGGTCGTCAGGGTGACCTCGCGGGGGCTCTTGCGGGTGACGGTGGTGCGGCTCTTCATCGGCTGGCCCATCATCGTGCCCTCCTCGGTCCAAATCGTCGTGCCGTCCTTCGAGCCGTCG
>CAZDSB010000198.1:0-4046 GCA_964507515.1 uncultured Myxococcaceae bacterium | reverse complement strand
AGGGAGTAGCTCGCCTCCTGCGCGAAGACGGTGTTCCCGCGCTGCTTGAACATCGCCTTGAGCAGGGTGGGGACCGCGCGAGCGTCGCCGATCTCGCCGAGCGCCACGATGGCACGCCGGTTCACTGCTGGCGGGCTCTTGTCGTCCAGCGCCAGCTCCACCAGGGTGGGAACCGCGGCCTGCGCCTTGAGCTCGCCCAGCGAGGCGATCGCGTCCTGGCGGACGTAGTCGTCCCGGCTGCGGAGCAGCGAGATGAGCGCGGTCGCGCCCTTGGGGTCCTTGATGTCCCCCAGCGCCTGGGCGATGGCGGCGTTCATCCGCGAGGTGGCGCCGTCGGCGGTGTTGACGTCCAGCGCCGCGGCCAGGGGCTCGACGCTCGACGAGTCCTTCAGCTCGCCCAGCGCCCGGGCGATGACCGCGCGGACCTCCGGGCTCTTCTCCGAGGCCAGCCGGGCGTTGAGCATCGGTGCGAAGCGCTTGTCGAGGCGCTTGCTCGAGCGGAGCGTCTCCAGGACCCGCACCTTCTCGCTGGGCCGCTGCGCGGCATCCAGCTGGTCCTCCCAGTATGCGGGAGTGCCCGGGTCCTTGCTGCAACCGACGGCGAGGAGACCCAACGAGACCGCCAGTGCGACCGCAGCTGCGGTGCGTCCCATCCGTCCCCTCCGGGGGTGATGTCCCTCAGGAAAAGTCCCGGGAGTTCTACGCCAACCGCCCGGCTGCTTCCAATCCAGCGCGACAGGCGAAAAGGGCCGGCATGGTCCGACCGCGACCGAGGGTAGAGTGCGGCCCGACCCGCTCGTGAGCCCCGAGGCCTACACCCGCCGCCAGGTCCTGGTCGACCGCCGCTTCCAGCTGAAGTACGCCGTGGGGCTCGCGCTCGGCGGCGCCTCGCTGTGCGCGGCCTTCGGTGGGGCGGTGTGGCTCGCGCTCCACCAGGCCCGCGAGACGCTGGGCCCCGAGTCGCAGGCGACGCTCCAGGGCACCGAGACCACGGTGCTGGTGCTGACGGCCTTCATGGCCCTGGTGATGGCGCTGGTGCTCTCCCTCATCGGCCTGCTCGTGTCCCACCGGGTCGCCGGCCCGATGCGGGTGCTCCGGGGGCAGCTCCGCCGACTGGCCGAGGGTGGCTTCCCTCGCTGGCGACCGCTGCGGAGCCACGACGAGCTCCGGGACGTCTTCGCCGAGTTCCACGCGACCGTGGATGCGCTCCGCCGACGCGAGCACGAGGAGCTCGCCGCTGTGGAGTCGGTGCTCGCCACCGGCAGCGGCGCCGACGGCCGCGCGACCCTGACCTCGCTGGCGGCGACCAAGCGGGCGCGGCTGGACGGGCTCGAGGATGGCTGAGCAGGGAACGACTCTCCCGCGCATCGCGTTCTTCGGGACGCCCCCCTTCGCGGTCCCGACCCTGCGGGCCTGCCAGGCGGTGGGCACGGTGGTGGCGGTGGTCACGCAGCCGGACCGGCCCCGGGGGCGAGGGCAGCACGTCACGCCCTCGGCAGTGAAGGCCGAGGCCGAACGCGCGGCGCTGCCGGTCCTGCAGCCGCCGAAGCTGAAGGGCACGGACTTCGGGGGGCGGCTCCGGGCGATGCGACTGGACGTCGCGGTCGTCGCGGCCTACGGGCGGATCCTCCCCACCGACGTGCTCGCCGCCCCGCGGCTCGGGTGCGTGAACGTCCATGCCTCGCTGCTTCCGCGCTGGCGAGGCGCCGCGCCCATCCAGTGGGCGATCGCCTCCGGGGATGCCGAGACCGGTGTCTGCCTGATGCAGATGGAGGCGGGGCTGGACACGGGGCCCGTGCTCGCTCTGCGGCGGACGCCCATCCTCCCCCAAGATACGGCGGAGACCCTGCAGCTGCGGCTGTCCGAGCTGGGCGGCGTGCTGGTCCGCGAGGAGCTTCCACGCTTCCTCGCCGGGGAGCTCATTCCGCGGCCGCAGCCCGCGGACGGCGTCACCATCGCCCGGCTGGTGGAGAAGGAGGACGGGCGGCTGGACTGGACGCAACCGGCGATCGAGCTCGAGCGGCGTGTCCGGGGCTTCGTCCCCTGGCCCGGCGCGTGGACGCAGGTCGGCTCGCATCTCCTCAAGGTCTGGCAGGTGGAGGTGGTGCCTGGCGCGGGGCCACCGGGGACGGTCCTCGCCACCCAGGGCGTCCTGGACGTGGCGACCGGCGAGCGGGCCCTGCGCCTGCTCGAGGTACAGCCCGAGGGAAGGCGGCGGATGACCGCCGCCGAGTTCCTGAGCGGACATCGCCTGCAGCAGGGCGAGCGTCCCTTCGGAGGAGGCGTGCCATGAACGTGCTCGTGCTCCACGGACCCACGCTCCAGTTCCTCGGTCTCCGGAAGGGAGATCCGCCGGGCCTCACCCTGGCAGAGGTGGACCGACGGCTCGCAGAGAAGGCGCGATCGCTGGGGCACGTGCTGCGGACGGTGCAGAGCAACCACGAGGGAGCGCTGGTGGACGCGCTCTGGGAGCAGCGCACCTGGGCCGAGGGCGTGGTGGTCAACCCAGGCCCACTGGCGGCGGGCTCGCACGTGCTCCGCGCGGCGGTGGCGGCCTCGCGGATACCGGTGGTCGAGGTCCTCCTCGCGCCGGCGAAGGGTCGGGCCGCGGTCCAGCGGCGCTCGTTGCTCCGGGAGGTCTGCGCCGCGCACGTGGCCGGCACGGGCGCCGAGGCCTACCTCGAGGCCCTGGAGCGGCTGTCGCGCGCCGCGAGCCGCGCCGCGGCGTCCCGGACGACGAAGACCCTCGGCCGTGCTCCGGAGGCGGCCCGGTCCCGGCCTGCGAGGTCGACCACGGCCGCGGAGGGTGGCGCGCCGGCCCGTGCCGCATCCGCCGCTCCGGGTCCGGCCGCATCGCGCACGGCTCGCGTTCCGGTCCCCACCACGGCACCGGCGACGACCCGCAACGGAAAGACGCTCGGACCTGGGCGCGACGGGGCGCAGACCACCGCCGCCGCGGAGCAGAGGGGCAGCACCGGGCGCGCGGCCTTTTCTCCACCGGCGACCTCGTCGAGCAGCGGGAAGACGCTGGGCCGTGCCGAGCCCCAGCCGGCGACCGGCACGCGTCGTCCTGGAGCGGGCCTCACCCGGGCCGAGGTGCGCTCGCGAATCGCCGACCGCCTCGCCGGCCGGCTCACGCCCGCGGGCCTCGCCACCTGGGCCCGGGGTGAATGGGTCGCGCTGCAGCGGGGAGCGGCGGTCGAGACCGGGCAGCGTGACCAGCTGGAGGAGGTTCTGCAGGCGCTCTTCCTCTCGGTGCAGCCCAAGGCAGCGCTCAGCGAGGACCAGCTCGTGGATTGGATGGCGGCGCTGGAATGAACGCGCGGGCGCTGGCCATCGACGTGCTGGCCCGTGTCGAGGCAACGGACGCCTACCTGAACGTGGTGCTGGACCAGCGGCTGGCAGAAGCGCCGCTCCGCGATCCGCGCGATGCGGGCCTGGTGACCGAGCTCTGCTACGGCGCCACCCGGAGGCGGCTCTCGCTGGATGGGGTCATCGCCGGCTTCTCCGACCGCCGGCTGGCGGCGCTCGAGGACCGGGTGCTCGCCGCGCTCCGGGTGGGCAGCTACCAGATCTTCTTCTCCCGGGTCCCGCGGCGCGCTGCGGTCTCCGAGACGGTGGAGGGGCTGAAGCAGCTCGGGCTCTCGCGGGCCTCGGGCTTCGTCAACGCCGTGCTCCGCAAGGTGGCCGGGCTCGAGTCGGTGCCGTTGCCACCCGAGTCGGATCTCGCCGAGTACCTGTCCGTGCGCGAGAGCCACCCCCGCTGGCTGGTGGAGCGCTGGCTTCGCCGCCACGGGCGCGCCGGCGCCGAGGCGATACTGGTGGCGAGCAACGAGTCGCCACCGGTCACCGTGCGTACCAACGCGCGGCTCGGGACGCGGGAGACCCTGGGCGCGCTGTTCCGCGAGGCCGGTCTGCAGGCGATCCCCACCGCGCGCTCACCGGTGGGCTTCCGGCTTCTTTCTCCGGGACCGGTGGAGGAGCTGGTCGGCTGGCCGGAGGGGCGTTTCCAGGTGCAGGACGAGGCGGCGCAGCTGGTCGGCCTC
>CAZDSB010000197.1:0-6043 GCA_964507515.1 uncultured Myxococcaceae bacterium | reverse complement strand
CGAAGACCTTCTCCATCCCGACCGACGAGGCCAGGACGCCCGATCCCGTGTAGGGGATGAACATCGACTCCAGCAGTCCCTGGATGCAGCCGTCCTCGCCGTAGCGACCGTGCAGCGCGATGAAGGCGACGTCGATGCGCTCGGCGCGGAGCCGGTCGGCGACGTCCTTCTGCACGTCGATCTCGACGACCTGGTACCCCAGTCCCCGCAGCGCGGCGGTGACGCCCGCGCCGGTGCGGAGGCTGACCTCGCGCTCAACGGAGAGGCCGCCCATCAACACGCCGATCCGCTTGTCCTTCATGCGAACACTCCCACCCGCTTCACCTCCGGGACGAGCACGATGCCCGTCTCCTCGCGCACCCGCGCCTGCGCGCGCTCGATGAGCCCCAGCACGTCGGCGGCGCGGGCACCGCCGAGGTTGACGATCCAGTTGGCGTGGAGCGTGGAGATCTGCGCCGCTCCGAGCTTCGCGCCCTTCAGCCCCACGGAGTCGATGAGGCGCCCCGCGTGATCTCCGGGCGGGTTCGTGAAGACGCTCCCGCAGTTGGGCTGGCTGAGCGGCTGAGTGCGCTTGCGGTAGGCGAGGTCCGCCTCCATCGCCGCGCGGGAGGCCTCCAGGTCCCCGTCGGGAAGGCGGAAGCGCGCCCGGGTGACGATGGCTCCCGCGGGCAGCTCGGTGAACCGGTAGCGGAGGGTGAGCGCGCTGCGGGGCACCCAGCCGATGCCGTCCGGAGTCGCGAGCTCGACGGCGTCGAGCACCCGCTCGCACTCGCCGTTCTTCGTTCCGGCGTTCATGGCCACCGCGCCGCCGATGGTTCCCGGGATGCCGGCGAGGAACTCGGCGCCGACCCATCCGCGCGCCCGCATGACGTTGGGGAGCCGCACGATGGCCGTTCCCGCCCCGAGGGTCACCAGACCGCCGCCGGAGGCGAGAGGTTGCACCTCCTCGGGGAAGAGGTCCGGCGGCAGCTTGAGGGTGATGCCCCGGATGCCGAGGTCGCCCACCAGCGTGTTGGCGCCGCCGCCGAGGACGTGGACAGGGAGGCCCTCGCCGCGTGCGCGGGAAAGGACCGAGACCAGGGCGTCGCCGGTGCGGGGCCGCACCAGCAGCTCGGCGGGACCGCCGACGCGCAGGCTGGTCCAGGGCGCGAGGGATTCACCCGGGCTCGCGTCGGCGGCCAGGCCAATGACCAGCCCGGGACCGGCCGGCGAGGTGGAGGGGGCGATCAAGTCTCCCCTCTCAGAACCAGATGCAGAGGCCTGGCGCAAGTTCCCCACGCCGGATCTCCTGGACGGGTATGCCCGGGTGCGACGAGCATCTCCGTCGTGCCCCTCCTCCGGACCGTGCTGGTGGCGTTCGTCGCGCTCGAGCACCTGGGATTCCTCGTGCTGGAGATGTTCCTCTTCAAGAGCCCTGCCGGCCGGCGGATCTTCGGCACCACGAAGGAGTTCGCCGAGCAGGCGGCGCCGCTCGCCGCGAACCAGGGGCTGTACAACGGCTTCCTCGCCGCGGGGCTCGTCTGGAGCCTGGTCGCCGCGGAGCCGTTCGCGGGGCAGCTGCGGCTCTTCTTCCTCGTCTGCGTCCTCGTCGCCGCGGTGTTCGGGGCCGCCACGGCCTCGCGGCGCATCCTCGTCATCCAGGGGCTGCCGGCGGCGCTGGCGCTGGTCGTCAGCCTCCGGGCATGACGGGGCGCGCTCGAGCCCGCCGTCACGTCGCTGGCCGCGGCGGCGGCCGATCGCCTGGTGACGGCCGGCTCCGGACGAGCGCTGGCGCGGGTCCGCGGCACGGGCGGCCTCCTGCTGGCCGCGACGGCCGTGTTCCTTGCGCTCACCGCGCTGCGCGAGGTGTTCTAGGTCGCGGCGGGGTCAGGAGCCGCCGTAGGGGTCAGAAGTCGAGACGGACGATCTGGCCGCCGGTCCCGACGAGCCAGCCGGTCTGCTGGTCTCCGAAGTCCACGCCCCACAGTCCGGCGAGTCCGGTGATCACAATCCAGGTCTGACCCTCGTCCGGAGACCAGGCGGTGGCGGTCGGAGCGGTGGCCACGACCCGGATCGAGGGACCGTTGCCGCGCCCGTGCTCGCCGAAGTCGTCGTCGTCGCGGCCCCAGCCGTCGTGGCCGGTGCCGTGGCCGGCGTACGCCGCAGTGAAGATCGCGCCGGGGATCGGGGCAGGGGTGGCGAGCGTCCAGGTGCGGCCGCCATCCTTCGAACGGGCGAAGTTCGGAACGACGACCCCCTCCGCGACGCCGAGGTCACCTCCGGCGAGGATTCCGTGCTGCGCGTCGCGGAAGGCGATGCTGAACCCGCCGCCGACCGCGTCCGGGCCGCTCGGGCTGATCGGCGCGGTGGTCACTCCCCAGGTCTGCCCGCGATCGGTGCTGAAAAAGACGCGGGTCGTCCAGGCTCCGCCCGGCTCGGTGGGGGACGTGCCGGTCGTGATCCACGCCCGGCGGTTCCCCTGGGTCGCGATGCACGTTCCACCGGAGGCGAAGCCGGCCTCGGGTCCCAGCGCGCCGCCCGGCAGCGCGGCGGGAAGGTGGTCCCCGTAGTGGTGCCAGGTCCGTCCATCGAAGGTGCGGACCGCCGGGAACCGTCCATTCAACGAGTCGGCGAAGTCGAGGCCGGTGTTGGGATCCCAGAAGGCGAAGCAGTCATGGAACTGGTCGGCGGCCGCCTCGAACTGGAGCTTCCAGGTCTTGCCCCCGTCGGTCGTCTTGTAGATGCGCGAGGCGATGAAGGGGTCCGGAGGGCTGGTGGGGACCGAGAGGAGGTAGGCGACCTTCTCGCTCACCGCCTCGACGTCACGGAACTGGACGATCTCCGCGCCCGGAACCACGCCGGAGCGCCACGTCTTGCCGCCGTTCGAGGTGACCGCAAAGGTCCCGGCCCGCCCGCTCGCCCAGACCACCCTCGAGTTGGCTGCGCTCACCGCGATCAGGCTCGAGGTGGTCCCGCTCTGCTGCACGGTGACCTTCGGTCCCTTGGCTCGGTGGAGCGCGTCCTGGTCCGCGGAGACCGCCGCGCCACCATCCTGTGCACCCTGCCCGCAGCCGATTGCCAGGAGCGCCGCGACGGCCACGAGGACGCCGGCGTTCCGGAAAGCTCTGCCGTTCATCGATCTCCTCCCCACGCGAAGGTCCAGCGAGCCCGCCGTTCTCCTGCCAGGGGCATGGAGGGTCAAGGCAAATGCCGCGCGCGAACGCGGTCGGCTGTTCAGCGCTCGACCAGCTTGCGCAGGCGAGCGAGCGCGTGGTCCCACTCTCGGGAGATCTGTTCCAGGGCACGGCGCGCCTCGTCGATCTGACCGGGCGCGAGGGCCCAGAGCCTCTCTCGTCCGCGTCGCTCGCTCGCCACCAGGCCGGCGCGTGCGAGCACCCCGAGGTGCTTGGTCACCGCCTGGCGCGAGATCCTTGTGCCGGCGGTCAGCGCGGTGACCGAGAGCGCACCCCCTGCCGAGAGCCGTCGCACCAGGGCGAGGCGGGTCGGATCTCCGAGCGCCGCGAAGAGCGAGCTCGGCTCAGGCACGCGGTGACGGATGGCTGGCGACATGGCGCTCGATGTTCTTGAGCTGCTCCTCCCAGCCGCTGCTGTTCGCCTCGTGGACGAAGGCCTGGCGTGCCGCGGGGAGCGCCTGGAAGCCGGACTCGGTCACGGTGAGGAACGTGCCCTCGGAGGTGTCCTCGAGACGGAACTCGACCAGCGTGGTCGGCTCTCGCGAGTAGTCCACCTTCGGGTCGATGGCCGCCGGGTGCCAGCGGAAGCTGAACAGTCGCTCGGGGTCCATCCGCTCGACCCGGACCGTCATGGTCAGGTGCTCGTAGCCGGGATACTTGACCTGCCCGCTGATCTCCTTGCCCGGGGCGAACTGCCCGCGGAGGTCGACGCGGAACCACTCCGAGAACTCCCGAGCGTCGGTGAGCGCCCGCCAGACGCGGGCGCGAGGGGCGCGGAGGAGGATCTTCTTCTCGATCCGGTCCGGGATGGTTTGGCTCATGTGCAACCTCCTGGTTGCGGCTCACCCTGCGCCAGTTTCTGGGCAAATGCAACCGTCAGGTTGCGACCACGCGACGGCGCACGGCCGATGGAGCGGCCGGCCTCGGCGGGACGCGGGGACGACCGGCCCTTCGCAGTGGTGCGAACGGCCTGGCCTCGGAGCGAACGTTCCGGGAAGCCGGAGCGCCCGAGATCGCGCAGGCGCTCGATCAACCTCGGCGACGAGACCCGCGCGTCGACCGCGTCCCCTCGGAGCGACTAGCTGGCCCGCCCGCCTCGCTGCGCCGGCACGAGCAGCTGCAGCAGCTCCGGCCCCACCTGCGTCACGTCCCCTGCCCCGAGCGTGACCACCAGGTCCCCCTCCCGCAGCCTGGGGAGCAGCCCCGCCGCGGCATCCGCCCGCTTCTCGACGTACGTCACGTCCCGGTGCCCGTGGCTCCGGATCGCCTGTGCGAGCGCGTCGCCGGAGATGCCGGGGATCGGCTCCTCGCTGGCAGCGTAGATGCCGAGCACCATCAGCACGTCCGCGTCGTTGAACGCGGTCACGAACTCGGACAGCAGATCACGCGTCCGGGTGTACCGGTGCGGCTGGAAAACGACCACCAGGCGGCGTCCGAACGCCCGCCGCGCGCCGGCCAGGGTCGCCATCACCTCGGCCGGGTGGTGCCCGTAGTCGTCCACCACCATCACCCCGCCGACCTCGCCCCGCACGGTGAAGCGCCGCTGCACTCCCTCGAACTCCTCGAGCGCCCCCCGCACGACGGGGAGCGGGATCTCCATCTCCTCGGCAACGGCGATGACCGCCATCGCGTTCAGCGCGTTGTGGGCGCCCACCATCCGCACCGTGAACTCGCCCAGCGGCTGCTCGTGACGGAAGGCGTGGAAGCGGGTGGAAAAGCCATCGAGGGTCACGCCCTCCAGCCGGTAGTCCGCCGTGTGCGAGGTCCCGTAGGTGACGTAGCGCTTCTCCATCCCCGGGAGCAGCGCCTGCACGTTCGGGTGATCGAGGCAGAGCACGTTCAGGCCGTAGAACGGCACCCGGTTGCAGAACTCCACGAACGCATGCCGGAGCGCGTCCACGCTGCCGAAGTGGTCCAGGTGCTCGGGGTCGATGTTGGTCACCACCGCGATGCTGGGGTGAAGCTTGAGGAAGCTCCCGTCGGACTCGTCGGCCTCGACGACCATCAGGTCCGACTTGCCCAGCTTGGCGTTGCTCCCGAGCACGTTGACCTTCCCGCCCACCACCGCGGTCGGGTCCAGGCCGGCGGCGTTCATCACCGTCGCGACCATCGAGGTGGTGGTCGTCTTTCCGTGGCTGCCGGCGACTGCCACCGCGTACTTCAGGCGCATCAGCTCGGCGAGCATCTCCGCCCGGGGGATGACCGGGATCTTCCGCGCCTGCGCGGCGAGCACCTCGGGGTTGTCCCGCCGTACCGCCGAGGAGGTGACCACCACGTCCGCCGAGACCAGGTTCTCCGCGCGATGGCCGATCTCCAGCCGCGCCCCCAGCCGATGCAGCCGCCGCGTCGTCTCCGACTCCTTGAGGTCCGAGCCGCTCACCCGGTAGCCGAGATTGATCAGCACCTCGGCGATGCCGCTCATCCCGATGCCGCCGATGCCGACGAAGTGCACCTGCGCCGCGTGCCGCGTCTTGAACAGGCTCACCACCGGAGCGCGTCGGGTCATCGGGGCACCACCTGCCCGCGTCCTGCCGGCGGCGCCACCAGCTCTGCGCAGACGTCGACCAGCTCCCGCGCCGCCTCGGGACGCCCGAGTCCTCCCGCGGCGCGCTCCATGCGCTGCAGCCGCTCGGGCTCGGACGCCAGCCGCCGCAGCTCCTGCGCGAGCCCTTCGCCCGTCAGCTCTGCCTCGCGGAACATCAGCGCCGCGCCGGCCTCCACCAGCGCCGCGGCGTTCACCGCCTGGTGGTCGTCGGTCGCGAAGGGGAACGGGACCAGGATCGCCGCCTTCTTGCAGATCGCCAGCTCGGCCACCGTGGTCGCCCCGGCGCGGCAGAGGACCAGCGAGGCCCGGGCGTAGGCAGAGGACA
>CAZDSB010000196.1:0-5310 GCA_964507515.1 uncultured Myxococcaceae bacterium | reverse complement strand
AAAACGAGCCCGCCCGCGGCCACCGCGCCGACGGCCCAGAGTCCCCAGCGGTCGCTCTTGTCCCAGAGCAGGTTGGCGAGCAGGTCGAAGAACTCGTCGACGTTCTGGCGAACGGGCTTGAAGAAGACATTGCGCGCAGAGAGGAGCGGCCCCCAGGCCTTCCACGGCGCGCCCGGCTCTAATTCGGTACGTTCGAGGAGCCGCCCGGCCCCCCAGATGACGAAGAGGAGCACTGCCGGCACCGTCGACAGGATTGCGGGAAGCCGCGGACGGAGTGGGCGCCCCGGGCCGTCCTCGGTCACACGGGTCGTCACCAGAAGCAACGGGAGGGCCAGGGCGAGGAAGAGAAACCCCTGGACGTGCATCAGGACCACTCCCAGCAGAATCGCCGCGTGAACCAGGGCCCAGCGGCGGCGACGGGGGACGTCGGTGAGCGCGCGGACGAACAGGCCGGCGGAGAAGCCCGCGAGCACGAACGAGGCGCTCGAGTTGACGAACCCCCAGCCGAAGCTATCTCCGTACGCGAAGGGGATCGTGAGCACAGCCGGCCAGCGCGGACGCCCGAGCGAGCGGAGGAGGAAGGCCGTCGCGAGCGGGAGACCGAGGACCATCGCGCTGAGGAACAACCGGTTCGCCAGCTCCAGCGGCACGATCCAGGAGAGCAGGCTCACCGGGTAGTAATAGCCGAGGTACGGCGTGAGCTCCGCCCGAGCAGCGAACACCTGCGGGTACAGCGTCGTGGGGTCGTCCAGCCTGTGGAGCACCGAGATGAGGTGCAGATGCTGAGGCAGGTCCACCATCGGCAGCTGCCGCGCGCACCAGAGCGGGGCCATTCCCGCGAGGAGCGCCAGGGCGAACGCCAGCCGCGTCACCCTGGCAGTCGCGGCGTTCACGTCCCGGGTTGCTGCGCCACCAGGACGGGCCAGCCGCTGGCCATCGACTCCCGGAGGAACGCCGCGAGACGGCGCCGGGTCAGGTTGACCGCTCCTTGCATGGGATCGACCAGCGCCTCTTCTCCGGTGCTCCGCTCGCGACGGAGCGAGACGGGTTCGCCGCACCGCTCGCAGCGGATGCTGACGTCCCGGACGAGGCCAAGCGGCACCGCATACCGGGTGGAGCAGCGCTGGCACTTCCAGACCAGTGCCCGCTCACCCTCCTCCGCCGCGGCGAGCGACTCGAGCTGATCCGCCATCCGGAGGATGGCTGGAAGATCCTGCGGGGGCCGCGCGAACACCAGCGACGGGGTGGCCTGAGGTCCCGGCGCGCCCAGCCGCGGGAGCGCGTCGGAGGCGAACATCTGGCCAATGCGGTCCCGCGCCCGCTCGTCACGGAACTCGACTCCGGCGAGCGCGCGATCCATCAGCCCGGGGCTCGGAGGAAGCTCGGGCTCGACCAGGGCGTCCGCCGGCAGGAGCTGCGGAGGAGGGACCAGTCGATGTCCTGGAATGGAGAAGAAGCGGATACCCACGATCAGGGGAGGGTTTACCAGCCGCGCGTGACGCGTCAAAGGTGCGCAGTAGAGGGGACGTTCAGGACCAGTCCAGCATCCGCTTCAGGGGCTTGTAGGCACCGAGGCGGAGGGATTCGGGCATGACCAGCTCGGGAGACCGTTCGGCCATGCACCGCCACAGCTTCTCCATCGTGTTCATCTTCATGTACGGGCACTCGTTGCAGCTGCATCCGTTGTCCGGCGGCGCGGGGATGAAGGTCTTGTCCGGCGCTCGGGTCTCCATCTGGTGAAGGATGCCGGCCTCGGTGACCACGATGAACTCGCGCTTCGGGCTCTTGAGCACGTGCTCGAGGATCCCCTTGGTCGAGCCGATGTAGTCGGCGTGCTGCAGGACGCGGTCCAGGCACTCGGGATGTGCCACGACCTCGGCCTCGGGGTGCTGAACTTTCAGCTGCACGAGCAGCTTCTCGCTGAAGATCTCGTGGACGATGCAGCTGCCCGGCCAGAGGATGAGCTCGCGTCCGGTCTGCTTCTGCACCCATCGCCCGAGGTGCTGGTCCGGGGCGAAGATGATCGGTCGGTCCTTGGGCGCTTTCTCCACCATCTTGACCGCATTGGACGAGGTGCAGATGACGTCGCTCATCGCCTTCACCTCGGCGGAGCTGTTGACGTAGGTGACGACGAAGGCGCCCGGGTGCTTGGCCTTGAACGCCGCGAAGGCGGCTGGAGGCGTGCGATCGGCGAGGCTGCAGCCTGCCTTGAGGTCCGGGAGGAGCACCTGACGAGTCGGGTTGAGGATCTTCGCGGTCTCGGCCATGAAGTGCACACCGCAGAAGACGATGACCTTGGCCTGGGTTCGCGCTGCTTCCTGCGCAAGGGCCAGGCTGTCCCCGATGAAGTCGGCGACGTCCTGGATCTCGCTCTCCTGGTAGTAGTGGGCGAGGATGACCGCATCGAGCTGCTTCTTCAGCGAGCGGATCGCCGACTCGAGCTCTGCGGGGGCGGGCGTGAAAGGCATGCCGGCGTGACTCCTTCTCCCGTTCGATTAACCGTCCCGCGACACGACTTCCAGCGCCGTGGCGGGGGATGGGTGACGGCGTGACGGCCGCCGTCGATTCCGAGCGGACCATTCTCGGGCATCCCCGCGGGCTCTTCCTGCTCTTCGCGACCGAAGGCTGGGAGCGGGTGCAGTTCTACGGGATGCGCGCCTTCCTCGTCCTATTCCTCGTGGATCGGGTGCACGGGCTGGGGTGGAACGAGGCGCGCGCGCTCACGCTGTACGGCTGGTACACGGGGCTCTGCTACCTGAGCACGGTGGCCGGCGGGTGGGCTGCGGATCGGCTGCTCGGGCAGCGACGCGCGGTCGTCATCGGTGGAACGGTGATGATGTTCGGGCAGTTCATCTGCGCGCTGAAGCACGAACCGTTGATGTACGCCGGCGGCGCGCTGCTGATCCTGGGGAACGGGCTCTTCAAGGCCAACATCTCCACGATGGTCGGGCAGCTGTACCGACCCGGAGATCCGCGGAGAGACAGCGGCTTCACCATCTTCTACGTGGGCATCAACCTCGGGGCGGCGGTGGGGCCGTTCCTGTGCGGGACGCCCGCGGAGAAGGTGGACTGGTCGCTCGGGTTTGCGGCCGCCGGGCTGGGGATGGCCGTGGGAGTGATGATCTTCGTCTTGCTGAACCGCCGGTTGCTCGGCCCCGCGGTAGGTGCGTCACCAGGGCAGAGACGTGAGGCTGAGACCGGGTCGAGGCCACGGGCGGCGCTCACCCGGGAGGAGCGCGAGAGGGTCATCGTCATCTTCGTCCTGACCTTCTTCGTCTCGATCTTCTGGGCCGGGTACGAGCAGGGTGGGGGGCTCATGAATCTGTTTACCGATCGGTCCACGGACCGGGTCCTTCTCGGCCACGAGATACCGACGACGTGGTTCCAGGCGGTGAATTCGGCGTTCATCTTCACGCTCGCACCGATGTTCGCGTTGTTGTGGCCGCGGCTGGCGAAGTCGGGAAGGGAGCCGTCGACGGGGAGGAAGATGGCGGTCGGGTTGTTTGCGCTCGCGGTCGGCTTCGTCCTGCTCTATTTCGCGGCGCGCCGCGCGGAGGTGGTGGGGAGAGCGGGAATGCTCTGGATCGTGGGGGCCTATGGTTTCCAGACTGTCGGCGAGCTGATGCTGTCGCCGGTCGGGCTGTCGATGGTGACGAAGCTGGCGCCGCCGCAGTATGCCTCGGCGCTGATGGGCGTCTGGTTCCTGTCGAACGCGGCGGGGAACAAGCTGGCCGGGAGCATCGGAGCGCTGGCGGAGGGGCACGGGGACGCCACGGTGTTTGGCGGGATCGCGCTCGGCTCGGTGGTCGCAGGCGTCATCCTGTATGTGCTGGCGCCGGTTCTCCACAGGATGACGCACGGTGCGGAGGACGTGGTTCCCGAAGCGATTCCGACCGCCTCGTGAGCGAGATCTCGGAGGTCTCGAAGGTGCCTGGCACCTTCGAGGGCTCCTCTGAGGGAGTGGCGTGATTCATGCTCGGCGGTGGGCGGGGAGGGTCCACCTCGTGAGCAGACCGCTTCGAATCCTCGATCCGTCGGCCGTTTACCTCGCCACCGTTCGTTGCCTGCAGGGCCGTCTGCTCCTGTGCCCGTCCACGGAGACGTACGAGGTCCTGGGTGGCGTACTCGCTCGCGCCGTCCGTCGGCACGGTGTCGAGCTCTTTGCTTTCAACTTCGCTTCAAATCACCTGCACCTGATCGTACGCGCCCCTCGCGGCAACCTTCCGCACTTCATGCAGTACCTCCTCTCGAACATCTCGAGGAAGGTCGGAGCCCTCGTGAACTGGCGCGGTTCCTTCTGGGAACGCAGGTACTCTGCCCAGCCGATCCTCGACGACGCGGCCTTGCTGGGGAAGGTTGGTTACGTCCTCGCGCACGGGGTCAAGGAAGGGCTCGTGCGGCGATGCTCGGAATGGCCAGGGCTGAGCGCACTCCCGCTCATGCGTGATGGGGAACCCCGAGCGTTTCGCTGGTGGAACTGGACACGTCGCTGCCGGAGTGCTCCGCCAGCCAAGCGTGCGGCTCTGCTCGACAACCGATGGGTCGAGACCGAGGAACTTCGGCTAGCCAACCTCCCCCTACATGGATTCGAACGGCTCAGTGTGATCCGCGCGTTCGTTCAGGACTGCGTGCGTGCGATCGAACAGGAGGGCAGACGGGCTCATCGCACTGTGATGGGGGTCGCTCGCCTCTGTGCCCAGCGACCGCAATACCGCCCCTCGAGACCAGAGCGCTCTCGCGCACCGTGGTGCCATACGACCCTTCCGCGTCTGCGAGAGGAGTACATGGACGGCTATCGATCCTTCGACGCGGTCTACCGCCCGGCATCGGTGGCGTGGCGACGTGGAGACCTGACGGCATCGTTTCCGGCGATGGCAATTCGACCCTTTCTCTGGCCCCTAGCGATCCAGCCAACGTTGGCCGACGCGACCTAGCCTAGCCGACCGCCCTACTGATACATCCCCAGGGCTGAGGAGCTATGGGTCCGAGCTATGGACCGTGTCGGCGCTCCCTCTCGCCGCGGCTTGCGGTCCGCCTCATTGCCCCTTCACAGCTGTGGAGACGCTTCCTTAGGGGCTGGACGGAGCAACGCAGCCGCATCCATCGAAGGCATCGAAGGTGCCTGGCACCTTCAAACCTCCTTCAAACCTCGCCGGGTCTCAGTGAACGTGCTTGTCGAAGGTGTCTGGCACCTTCGAGACCTTCGAGATCGTGCCGAGGAGGTCCGCGTCAATCTTGAGCAGCGAACGAATGACCGCGTCGGCGCCCGCGAACCTTTGGTCCGCCACGGGCCAGCGCTCCGGGACCGCG
>CAZDSB010000195.1:0-3365 GCA_964507515.1 uncultured Myxococcaceae bacterium | reverse complement strand
CCCGAGGCCGAGGTGCGCGCGTGTCGCCGCCGCGAGCGTGCCGTAGGTCTTGGTGAGCTCGGTCACGGTCACGACCGAGACCAGCGAGCTGTCCTTGAGCAGGGAGATGAAGTCGTTGGTCACGGGCGGCAGGGCGACGCGGAGCGCCTGGGGGGCGACGACGTGGCGGATCGCCTGCCAGCGGCCGAGCCCCAGCACCCGCGCGGCGTCCATCTGCGTCCTCGGAACCGCGAGCAGCCCCGCCCGGTCGTTCTCCGCCTCCGCCGCCGCGTAGTTGAGCCCCAGCGCGAGCCAGCCGGCGACCAGCGGGCTCAGCTTCACCCCGAGCTCGGGCAGGCCGTAGTAGACGACGATGAGCTGGAGCAGGAGCGGGGTGCCACGGAAGAGCTCGACGTAGCCCAGCGCGAGTGCGGACAGCGGCGCCGGACCGTAGACCCGGGCGACGGCCAGGGCCGCGCCGAGCGCCATGGCCAGCGCCATCGCCGAGACCGAGATCCACAGCGTCACGAGGGCTCCCCGCCCGAGCGCCGAGAGCACCGGCCACACGCCGGCGCTCCACATCCCCTCGGTGCGCCGCGCGCGCCAGGCGTCGAGCTCCGTCGTCGGTCCCGTGGGCGCCGTCGCCACGCCGAGGGCCCGGCCCGCCTCCTCGGTCCAGAGGCCCCAGCGTTGCAGCAGCGCGGGGAGCGTCCCGTCGCGAATGAGGGCGAGGAGCGCCGCGTCCAGCTGGGCGCGCAGGTGGGTGTCCCGGGCCCGCGCCACCACCGCGTACCGGAGCTCGCCGAACCCTCCGGGGAGCGTCGTCAGGCCGGGGCCATCGCCGTAGTAGAGCGCGATCGGTGCGTCGAGCAGCACCGCGTCGGTCCGTCCGAGCGCGAGGTCCCTGTACGGGTCCTCCTGGCCGCCGTCGTAGGTCCTCACCTCGGCGCCCGCCGCGCGCAGCATCCGCTCGGCCAGCGTCCCCGGGAGCGTGCCCACCCTGCGCCCGCGCAGCTCCGCGAGCGAGGCCGGCGCCGCCGGGTCGTTGCGGCGGACGGTGAGGCGCTCCGGCCCGGCCCAGTACGGGCGCCCGAGGGCGTAGGCCCGGGCTCGATCGTCGGTGGCCTCGATGCCGTTGATGACCACGTCCACGTCCCCTCGCTCGAGCAGCGGGAGCAGCTCGGCGAACGGCCCCTGGACGTGGTGTGCGGTCCGCCCCAGCCGGGCGGCGAGGAGGCCGGCCAGGTCGGCTTCGAAGCCACGGAGATGCCCCGGCGGTTGCTCGAACACGTAGGGGGCACCTCCCTCCGCGTCCGCTCCCCAGCGGAGCTCGGGCGGAGCGGCTGCGAGGGCCACCGGGACGAGCAGGGCGGAGATGAGCACTGTGCCGCCCATTCTATGGCATGCCTCGGATCCACCATGGTCTCTCCGCTCGTGCTCCTCCTCCTGGCCGGCCCACCGCAGTCCTCGCCGACTCCGTTCGAGACCATCGCCGGCCGCGCGCTGACCGATGGCGCCACGCTCGCCTCGGTCACCGACCTCTCCGACCGCGTGGGCCAGCGGCTCAGCGGCTCGGATGGCGCGGCCGAGGGAGTCCGCTGGGCCGTCGCGCAGTTCCAGTCCGCGGGCGTGCCGGTGCGCACCGAGCGGCTCAAGGCGCCGCACTGGGTCCGTGGCGAGGAGCGGGGCGAGGTGCTCGCCGGGCCGGGCCACCACGGCTGGACGCTGGCGCTCACCGCACTCGGCGGTAGCCCACCCACGCCGGCCGGCGGAGTGGAGGCGGACGTGGTGGAGATCACCAGCCTCCAGGCGCTGGCCACGACGCCGGTGGAGGGGCGCATCGTCTACTTCCATCACTCGATGTCCACCGCCGAGGGCTACGCCGAGGCCTCGGAGCTGCGCACGTTCGGACCGGCGAAGGCTGCCGCCCGCGGCGCGGTGGCCACGATGGTGCGCTCGGCGGCGACCGGCTCGCTGCGAACGCCACACACCGGCGCGGTGGTGTTCAAGGAGGACCGCCCCATCCCCGCGGTGGCGGTGGCCACCGAGGACGCGGAGGCGATCCATCGCTGGCTCCAGGCCGGGCCGGTGCGGGTGAAGCTCCAGCTCGGCTGCCACACCGAGCCGGACGTGGACTCGGCCAACGTCGTCGGGGAGATCCGCGGCCGCGAGAAGCCGGCTGAGGTGGTGCTCTTCGGCGCGCACCTGGACTCCTGGGACCTGGCGGTGGGGGCGCAGGACGACGGCACCGGGGTGGCGATGGTGCTCGAGGCGGCGCGGCTCCTCGCGCGGATGAAGCCCCGGCGCACCATCCGCCTCGTGCTGTTCATGAACGAGGAGAACGGGGGTGCGGGGTCGAAGGCCTACGCCGAGGCGCACGCGACCGAGGTGCACGTGGCGGCCCTCGAGTCCGATGCGGGAGCCGGACGTCCGCTGCGTGTGTACTACCGCGGCGGTGAGGGCAGCGAGGCCTTCCTCGCCCCTCTGGTCAGGCCGCTGGCCGGGCTCGGAGTGGACCCCGTCCCCATGCGCCGCGACCACTACGGGGCGGACCTGCATGCCCTGGCACGAAAGCGTGGGCTCCCAACCGTTCATCTGATGCAGGACGCTTCGCGCTACTTCGATGTCCACCACTCGGCAGCGGACACGGTCGACAAGATCGACCCGGCGTCGCTTGCGCAGTCGGCGGCGGCGTTCGCCTGGCTGACCTGGTCGCTCGCCGACGCGGCGGGCACCCTCGCCCCGCCGGCCATCGAACCTCCGCCGAAGGAGCACTGACCGATCCGTTGCCGGGCGGGGAAGCACTGCCCACCATCGGAGGCGTGTCCACGCTCTTCGGTCGGCTCGAGTCGTGGCCGCTGCTCCGCCAGCTCCGGGAGGGCGACCCCTGTGCAGTGGGTGACACCGCGGCCACGGAGCGCACGCGCCAGCTGCGCGCCCGCATCCACGACGCCGGCAAGCCGGTGCGGTCCATCTGCCCCTACTGCGCGGTGGGCTGCGGACAGAAGATCTACGTCAAGGACGGCAAGATCACCGACATCGAGGGCGACGAGGACTCGCCTCTTTCCCGCGGGCGGCTGTGCCCCAAGGGCGCGGCATCCTTCCAGCTGGTCACCGGCGATCACCGGGTGCAGCAGGTGCTCTACCGCAGGCCCGGGGGAACCCGGTGGGAGGCCATCCCGCTCGAGAAGGCGATGGAGATGGTGGCCGACCGGGTCTGGCGGACGCGCGAGGAGACCTGGGAGGAGACGTCGGACGACGGCAAGTCGGTGAAGCGCACGCTGGGCATCGCTCACCTCGGTGGCGCCACCCTGGACAACGAGGAGAACTACCTCCTCAAGAAGCTCTACACCGCGCTGGGGATCATCCAGGTCGAGAACCAGGCG
>CAZDSB010000194.1:0-7851 GCA_964507515.1 uncultured Myxococcaceae bacterium | reverse complement strand
GGCCCGACCACGACCGAGGCGAAGAGATCGGTGATCAGCTGCTTCGGGTCGATGCTCTGGTAGTTGCCGGCCGATCCGCCAGGGCCGAGGAACACGTTGTTCTGGGTGACCGAGTTCGTGAAGGGCGCCGCCTGAGCCGGGATGACGATCGCCATCTTCTGGGCCGCGCTGGAGCGGAGACGCAAGCCCGCCACGTAGTCGAGCGTCGGACCCTTCGGTGTCCCTCCATTCGGCACCACGCAGCTCATGCAGGTGGCACTAGGGCTCGCGTGCCCATCGATGTCGCCCGAGGTGTGACGGACGATGTTGTCGATGTTGCCGAGGGTGACGATCTCGTCGTTGATCGGCGCGAGGTTGGCCAGCAAGGGACTGGGCGCGGTCCCAACCGGGGGCAGCGCTCCCGTCGAGGTGCGAGGAGCCCAGGTGTCGCTGCTGCCCGGCCCGACCACTCGGCCGTGCGGGTGGAACACCACCACTAGCCGCTTCGGCGCCGCCGCGGTCTGACCGAACGCAGTGCGCGGGGCGAACGCCTCCAGCATCGGGAGCGCGAGCAGCGCGCCACCGGACCCGACCAGGAAACGCCGGCGGTCGATGCGCTGACTCACTGGTCGCTCCGGTGGGTGAACGCGTCGGTGCCCGTGATCGCCAGGATGGCTTCGCTCAGGGTTCCGCCCGAGGCCTTGAGCGCATCGCCGACGCCCTGGATCGCGCAGACGTCGGACGGCGTGTCCATCCGGGAGAAGGTGAATCGAAACACCTGGGTGGCGACGCAGGTCGCGACAGCAGGCTCGTTGACCAGTTGCTCCATCATCGAGATGTGGTTGGTGAACGTCAGGTCATGACCGGCGACGCCCGGGCGGCCGCCGACCTGGGGCAACACCCCCGTGGGGTCGATGGTCTTCCCGCTCGAGTAGGTGGTGCGCCACTGGCCGATGGCATCGAACTGCTCGAACGACAGTCCGGCGGGGTTCATCAGCGCGTGGCAGCCGGAGCACTCGGCCCTGGCGACGACCGCCGCCGAGATGTCCTTCCCGGTCGGGTTGGGCGGAAGGGGGATGGTGTTGAAGGTCTGCTGTGCGTTCGCCGGCGGCATCCCGAGGACTTCGCAGAGCAGCTGCTTGCGAATGAACTTCCCGCGGAAGACGAACGACGACTCGGCGCTGTGAGCCAGGGAGGCCAGCATCGCCGGCTGGGTCACCATCCCCGAGTAGCGCGTGTCGTCGAGGGAGACCTTCGCCCACTGGCCGGCGGGCGGCGCCGGGACGCCGAGGAGGGAGGCCATGTTGGCGTCGACGAACGCGTCGGTGCTTCGCAGGAGCGTCCGCAGCGTGCCCTGGTTCCGGAGCTGATCGAGGACGAAGCGATCGAACGAGTCGTTCATCGACTGGGCGTGGGCCGGATCGAAGGCGGGGAACACCGAGGGGTCCTTGTCGGCCGACGAGACCTGAACGGTCCCGGTCCACTCGCGGAAGAAGCGGGCCAGGGTGGTGTTCGCGCGCGGCGAGGCCAGCAGCCGTGTCGCCTGGGCGTCGATCGTCGCCGGATCGCCGAGGCCGGGAGCCGCGGCCAGCAGCTCGTCGTCCGGGATGGCGTCGGTCAGCATGAACGACAGCCGGCTGGCCAGCTCGTAGCCGTCGAGCGTGCGCCCCGAGCCTCCGGATGCCTCGGCCAGGTAGAGGAACTGCGGCATCTGCAGAAGGTGGTCCACCACCATCGCCATCGATTCGGAGAAGCTGGCCCCAGAGGCGACGCCGGCGCGGTACTCGTCGAGGAGGTCGTTCCGCTCGGCGGTGGAGAGGGGCCGTCGGTAGGCGCGCTTGGCGTAGACGTCGAGGAAGCTGTTGACGCAGGTCTCGTTGGGGCTCGAGGCGGCGCAGGGGAGCATCTGGGTGAGCGACGCGGGCAGCTGGAGCGCCACGTCCTCGGCTGCGAACATCAGCTGCTCTGCACCGCCAGACCCGATGTCGTTGAGAGCAGCCTCGGTCGAGAACCCGGTGATCGACTTGCCCACCGTGCCCGGATACTGGCTGCTCGGGGTGAGCCGGCCGTCGAAGAGCACGGCGATCGAATTCTGGTACTCCAGCGGCGTCAGTCGCCGGGCCTGCGTCACCGCCGGGTGAACGGCGTCGTCACAGACGTAGCGCCCGTCGTCGGTCTGCTGCGGTCGCCCCGACGAAGGCGAGGACCGGTGTCCGGTGATCGAGCCGTCGCACGAGAACACGAGGAGCGACAGGGCGAGCCAGGAACGTGCTCCCATCAAGTCGCTACAGACCACGTTCCACGCGATCTGGCCAGCCGATCCTGACGCATCGATCGAACGGGAAACGGAGTGCCTGTCGGTCGTTGTCTGACAAGCGCAGGCTGTTGCGCGACCGTTGGTTCGCCTATCGAGATTCGAGCGCCATGGTTTCTTTTCAGCGCCCGATCGCGACGCTCTCAGCGGACTTTTTTCGCCCTCGCCGGGTCAGCGCATGCGGAGCGCGAGCTTTCCGAGGTGGTGCTTCGCGAGATCACGGTGGGCCTGAGCGGCCTCCTCGAGTGGATAGAACTTCACCTCCACGTGGAAGGGCCCGCGCGAGATGAGCGCGTTGAGACGGTCGAAGGCGTCCGGGCTCGCCTCGCCGTCGTACCCGCGGACGGTGATGCCCCGGGCCGCTTCCGGTTCGGGCTCGACGCCGTTGGGATACGCGACGCGACCGCCCTTCTTCATCTGCTCCAGCGCGACCTCGCGACCCTTGCCGCCGCTCAGGACGAGCGCGGCGTCCAGACCCTGGGGAGCGAAGGCTCTCAGTGCATCGACCACCGAGCCGTGCTTCCCGTCCACCGCCTGCTCCGCGCCGAGGCGACGCACGAGCGCGACCCCGTCCTCGCCGGAAGCGACGCCGAACACGTCCGCCCCGAGGCGCTTGCCGAGCTGCACGGCCAGGTGCCCGATGCCACCGCTGGCGCCGAAGACGAGGAGCTTCTCGCCGCGCTGCAGATGCAAGGTGTCCTCCAGCCCTCGCAGGGCCGTGATGCCGTCCGCGCCCAGCGCACCGGCGGGCTCGACGCTCAGCCCAGGAGGGAGGGGCGCCACGCGGTCCTGCTTCACCGCGAGGTACTGGGCGTAGAAGCCGCCGTCCATGGAATAGGCGTAGACGCGATCGCCGGCGCGAACGCGCTTCACCCGCGAACCGACGGCGACGACCTCGCCGGCACCGTCGTTCCCGATCACCTTGGGGAACCGCCGCTCTCCGATCTCGAACTCGCCGGCGCGGACCTCGGCGTCCCAGACGCCCACCCCGGCCGAGGCGAGGCGGATCAGCACCTCGTCGGCGCTCGGCTCCGGCACGGGGAGGGTCGCGACATGGAGCTCCTCGGGACCGCCGTAGCGGTCGATGACGGCGGCCTTCATCTCCTGGGGAATCGATTCCGGCATGGCAGTACCTCCGGTGGAGCGCAGCCGTGAAGGATGCTGGCCGCGCGCCCCGGAATCATCCCGAGGTGGCCGGCGGTACGTCGTCCGGAGAAAAGCCGACAGAACACCGGCGCGGGAGCGCACGGTAGGGCAGGGTGCCGGGCGAGCGGCGAGACGAGACGACGCTCGCGGAGCCCGACCGGGCCAGGCTCAGCGGCCCAGCTCCTCCGGAGGCCGCTGCTCCCTGAAGGAGACGAAGAGCACGAGGTCGTAGACGATCTTCATCCCCGCGCCGACGACGAGCGGTGCCCCGAGCGATGCTCCCTGCATCAGCGCGCCGGCGAACGCGGGCGCGACGGCCCAGCCTCCGAGACGGACGAGGTTCGTGACCCCCGAGGCGAAGGTCCGCTCCTCGGGCGGAACGATGGCCATCACGTAGGACTGCCGCGTCGGCACATCCATCTCGACCAGCCCCTCCCGGAGAAGGAACAGCGCCGCGGCGACCCGGAAGCTCGGAGCGAACGGGACGGTGAGGAGCAGGAGGCTGGACGGGAGATGGGTGTAGACCATGGTCCGCACCAGACCGATGCGCGCCGCGATCCAGGCGGCGCCGAAGTGCGAGGCCGTGTTGGCGATCCGGGCACCGAAGAAGAGAAGCCCGAGGACTGCCTCGGAGACGCCGAACCGCTCGAAGAAGAAGAAGGAGAGGAGCGCCGTGGTGAGGAATCCGCCGGCGAGGCTGTCGATCCCGAACAGCGCCGAGAGCTTCCACAGCGCGGACCGGCTCCGGCCCGGGGACGGGGGCGGTGACGCCACGGTCGAGCGCTCCGCGGCCGGCGAGAGCCCGCGGTAGAGCAAGGCGGTCGCGAGCAGGAGCACCGCGTTCACCGCCAGCACCCAGCGGAACGACTCGACCTGCCCGGCCCCGGCCCAGCGCTGCAAGAAGAGCGGTGCGCCGGCGAGGAGCGCTCCGAGCGCATGGCCGACGTCCTGCGCGGCGCTGTACCAGGCGAACCCCACCGTGCGACGGGACTCTCCGGTCACAGCCGGCAGGATGGCCTGTTCCAGGACGAGGGCCGCGCCGCGATCGCGACCCATGCCGTTCAGCATCCCCACGAACGCGGCGGCGGCGAGCACGTGGATCCGCGAGGCCGAGGCGGCGACGAGCGTTCCCGCGGCGCCGGTGAAGGCGAGCACGATCAGCGTCCGTCTGCGGCCGAGGCGATCGCCGGCAACCGTGACCACGAGGGCGGCGAGCGCGGCCCCCGCCAGCCCGAGGCCAACCACGAGACCGACGTCGGTCGCACCGAGCCGGAGCTTCGCCAGGTACACCCCCAGGAGCACGCCGACCAGGCTCGTGCCCACGGAGCGGAGGAGCGCGGTGACGAGGAGGAGGTTTCGATCTCGAGACACGGCCGAGCACGGCCCGGAGCGGGCGAGCGCACCCTGACAGGAGGGCGGTGTGGGCTCCACCGCCACCCGGACCCCGGTGCGGCTGGCTCAACCACCGTGACGATCGCGCCACACCGAGGCCCCCAAAAGTGTCGCGAATTCAGGCGGTTGCAGGTCTGAAAAACCGGCCCCGCGGCTGCACTGGTCCCTCCCCGAACCCGAAGGAGGAACCTCGCAATGAACCCCACGCTCTCCCGCCGCTCGCCTTCCACCGTCCCGCATGTCGCGGGGGTGATCGCCGCGGCCCTCGTCCTCGCGGCGCCGCTCGCCCGGGCCGACGAGGCGAACTCCGCCGTCGTCAGGTCCGCCCCGGACGGGGTGCGGGGCACGCCCGAGCCGCGGGGCAAGGAGTCCGGTCTCATCCCCGGCGTTCTCATCGGGCCGCGCCTCTCGGTCGCGGTGCCTTCTCCCACCCTCGGCGTGGAGGTGAAGGTCCTCCGCTATTTCGGCGCGTCGTTCGACTACGGGCTCGTTCCGAAGGTCACCATCAACAACGTGTCCGTGAATTACTCGATGTGGAGCGTCGGGGCGCGCGTCTACCCGTTCGGTGACGTCTTCTTCGTCGGTGCCGTATACGGGCACTACGGGGTGGAAGCGAGCGCGACCGTGGCCCAGGGCAGCGGCTCGGTCAGCGCCAGCAGCGACTTCCTCGGCCCCCAGATCGGCGCTCGCTGGATCCAGCCCAGCGGCTTCTTCTTCGGCATCGACGTCGCCTGGGCCTTCCCGCTGGCCTACCACTCGGATGCCAGCCCCGACCCGAGCGGCACCACCATGAGCGTGAAGGACACCGCCGACCGCTACCTCCGGAACGGCATCCCGCTGGTGGGTCTGGTCTCGGTGGGCTGGATGTTCTGAGCACGAAGCCCGGAATGCCCTGGCCCGCTCCGTTTCCGGGGCGGGCCTTCGTCCGTGCGGGCGCTGTGCTATTTCCGAGGGCCAGGACGGGGCCCGACGTGGGGAAGATCGCGGACGAGTCGGAAGAGCCGGTGCCGCCGACGGTCTCGGTGGTGGCAGGAACGGTGCCGCCCGCCGTCCAGAGGTTCCGGCTGCGCGGCCTGGGCGGCGAGCTCGAGGGTAGGTCATTCGACTCGTCGGCGGATCGGCTCCAGATCGGCTCCCATCCGCTCAACGAGATCGAGGTCCGAGACCGCACGGTCTCGCGGTTCCACTGCGAGGTGTTCGTCGATCGCGACGGGCGCGCCTGGGTCAAGGACCTGGGGAGCCGCAACGGAACGCGGGTGAACGGTGTCCGCGTTCGCGAGGCCGAGCTGCAGGACGGGATGGTCCTCCGGGTGGGGCAGCTGGAGCTGGCCTTCACCACCCTCGCGGAACGCAACGAGCTCCCGGTGGCGCCAGTGACGAGCTTCGGGACGCTCGTCGGGTCGTCGCTGCCGCTGCGCACGGCCTTCGCCCAGATGGTGAAGGCGGCGGCCAGCGACGTGACGATCCTCCTGACCGGCGAGTCCGGCACCGGCAAGAGCGAGGCGGCGGAGCTGCTGCACGAGCAGAGCGGCCGCGCCGGCAAGCCCTTCCGCGTCGTCGATTGTGCCGCCGTGCCGGCGAACCTCCTCGAGTCAGAGCTCTTCGGCCACGAGCGTGGGGCGTTCACCGGAGCGATCCAGCGCCGCCTGGGCGTGTTCGAGGAGGCGGACGGCGGCAGCGTCTTCCTCGACGAGGTGGGCGAGCTTCCGCTGGAGCTGCAGCCGAAGCTGCTGCGAGTGCTCGAGGCGCGCGAGGTGCGCCGGCTGGGGGCCAATCGCCACCTTCCGGTCGACGTCCGCGTGATCGCAGCGACCAACCGGGATCTGAGGGCGGAGGTGAACGTCGGCCGCTTCCGCCCCGACCTCTACTTCCGGCTCGCGGTGCTCACCGTCCGCCTCCCCGCGCTCCGCGAGCGCCCCGGAGACATCCCGCTCATCGCGCGGCAGCTCCTGGGGCGGCTCACGCTCGACGAGCAGACGCGGAGGGCGCTCACCGAGCCGGCGTTCCTTTCCCGCCTGCAGCTCTCGCCCTGGCCGGGCAACGTCCGGGAGCTGCGGAACCACCTCGAGCGGTGCGCCGCGCTGCAGGAGGCGCTCCAGCCCTCGCCGGAGGAGCCGTCTCCCCGAAATCTCGACGTGCTGGACGTGAGCATCCCGTTCTCCGAGGCGAGACGCCGGCTGCTGGACGCGTTCGAGCAGGGCTACGTGCGCGCGCTCCTCGAACTGCACGACGGGAACGTCTCGCGGGCCGCGGCGACGGCGGGCGTGGACCGCGCGCACCTGCATCGCATCATGCGGCGGCAGAAGATGCGCTCCTGAGCCCTCACCAGAGCTCGGTGATCTGCCCGTTGATGTCGATCCGGAGCGCGCGACCCTCGTCGGGCACGTCGATCGCCGGATAGACGTACACCCTCACCCGGAGGCCGGGGACCAGCGACGCGACCCGGAGTCCCCGGCTCCCCATCTTCGAGGGCGAGGCGAGGATCACCTTCCACCGCGTGTGACCCGGCCCATCCTGCTCGAGGTCCAATATCTCCCCTGAGCCAGGTCCCGCGGGTGTCGTCGTAGTCCGTTCAGGGGTGCGAGCTCGCGAGGGCGACGGCCGTCAGCAGCATCGCAATCAGGAAGGAGGAACGCGGGGACCGCTTCATCGCCGGCGAGGATAACGCGACGGCGCCGGCGTGGGCTCTTTCGGGATTGCAGCGCACACACGGCTCCTCACCTCGCACTCCGTCCGCAGCTCATCGCGGGGGCGCCTGTCGAGTGGCAACCCCGCTCGCGCATACGATTGCGGCACACCCCGGACGGAGAGTTCTGTTCATGGCCGATGTCATCGCAGAGACCCTGGGCACGGATCTCGCCGGTCGCTTCAAGTTCATCGGCGAGATCGGGCGCGGGGGGATGGCCAACGTCTATCTGACCGCCACTCGCGGGGCGCTGGGCGGATTTCAGAAGCTGGTGGTCATCAAGCTGCTCCGCGCCGATCTGGCCGAGGAGCAGGAGTTCCGTCAGATGTTTCTC
>CAZDSB010000193.1:0-3224 GCA_964507515.1 uncultured Myxococcaceae bacterium | reverse complement strand
GCCCCCTTCTTCGACGTTGCGCGCGGCGCCGAAGAAACGCTTCGGGCGCTGCAGGGCGTTCGAGTCGACGCCGCCCGACAGCACCTTTCCCGACGGCGGCACGACGGTGTTGTAGGCGCGGGCGAGACGCGTGATGGAGTCGAGGAGGATGACCACGTCGCGGCGGTGCTCGACGAGGC
Source organism: uncultured Myxococcaceae bacterium (assembly GCA_964507515.1). Lineage (GTDB taxonomy): Bacteria > Myxococcota > Myxococcia > Myxococcales > Myxococcaceae > RPRB01. Next base: position 3,045 of record CAZDSB010000193.1, on the reverse strand, counting down.
GCTTGGCCTTTTCGATGACCATCTCCGCCACCTGCACGTGACGGGTGGCCGGCTCGTCGAAGGTGCTGCTCACCACCTCGCCACGGACGTTGCGCTCCATGTCCGTCACTTCCTCCGGCCGCTCGTCCACGAGCAGCACGATGAGGAAGATCTCCGGGTGGTTCTGGGCGATGGCGTGGGCGATGTTCTGGAGGAGCACCGTCTTGCCCGCCTTCGGCGGGGCCACGATGAGGCAGCGCTGCCCCAGCCCGATGGGGGTGAACAGGTCGATGATGCGGGTCGTCATCTCCGACCCGTCGAACTCGAGGTTCAGCTTCCGCGTCGGGTAGAGCGGAGTGAGGTTGTCGAAGAGGATCCGCTCCCGGGCCTCGTTGCTGCCTGGATCGACGAAGTTGACCTTGTCGACCTTCTGCAGGGCGAAGAAGCGCTCGCCCTCGCGGGGCTGGCGGATGGGACCGTAGACGGTGTCCCCGGGGCGCAGGTTGAACCGCCGGACCTGGCTGGGGCTCACGTAGATGTCATCGGGGCTGGGCTGGTAGTCGCTGTCCGCGCTCCGGAGGAAGCCGAAGCCGTCGGACTGCAGCTCCATCACGCCCTCGGCGTGCACCTCGAACTTCTTGTCCGCGATGCCCGAGAGCAGCGCGAAGATGAGGTCCTGCTTCTTGAGCCCCTGCGTCCCCTCGACCCCGAAATCCTGGGCCATGTGGGACAGCTCGGTGATCTTCATCCGCTTCAGGTCGTTGAGGCGGAGCACCTGCATCGGGGTGCCGTCCGCGGCGGTCACCACCGACGCTCCGTTGTCGGAGGAAGGCTCGGACGGCCGCTCGGCGACGACCGGCGGTGCGGAGGGGTCCTCGGGGACGGCGTTCAGGTCGTCGTCCCGGACCGGCCGCGAGATGGCGGTGAGGACTGGCCGAAGGGGAGCCTGCCCCTCGGTCTCGCCGTTGGTCTCGGCCTCCGGGTCACGCCGGCGGCGAGCACCCTTGCGGCGGGGGGCGGACTCGCTGGACGCCTCGGGAGCGACCTCGAGGTCTGCGGGCTTCTCTTTGCTGGATCGGGCTTTGCGCATTGGGGAACGTCGTGCACCCCCACGCCACGGAGAGGAGCGGGGGACCTTGCCGACCCGGCAGCCGCCCGGCGCCCCGATAGCAATGGAGGGCGCTGACTTCGAGAGGCGGTGGCCGGGTGCGGAGTTGAGGGCCCGCGGACGGTGGACTTCCACGTCACCCACGGGTGAGAAGGACGTTATTGACCACCCCTCCCAGTGTCAAGAAGACCTGGTGAGAGCTGCGCACCCCTCGACCCTCATCCGTGAACGCCGAGACCGCCCGAGCCCGAGCCGACGCGCTGAAGGCGCAGATCGCCAGGGCAGACCACCGCTACTACGTCCTCGATGACCCGGAGCTGACCGACGCGGAGTATGACGTCCTGGTCCGCCAGCTCCAGGCCCTCGAGACCGAGTTTCCGGTGGTGCGGACGCCGGATTCCCCCACCGCGCGCGTGGCCGGCGCCCCCTCCGAGCGGTTCCGGGCGGTGACCCACCGGGTCGCCATGCTCAGCCTCTCCAACGCCTTCACCGACGAGGAGCTGCTCGAGTTCGACACCCGGGTCCACCGGGTGCTCGGGCCGGAGGACCTCCCGTACGTCTGCGAGCCCAAGCTGGACGGCCTCGCGGTGGAGTTGGTCTACGTCGACGGGCAGCTGGTCGAGGGAGCGACCCGCGGCGACGGCCAGGTCGGCGAGGACGTCACCGCGAACCTCCGCACCATCCGGGTGGTGCCGCTCGCGCTCCGGACACCCGCCTCCGGGCCGGCCCTCCCGGCCCGGGTGGAGGTGCGCGGCGAGGTCTTCCTCCGCCGCGCAGACTTCGCCCGCCTCAATGCCCGCCGGGAGCAGGAGGGCGAGCCCCTCTACGTGAATCCCCGGAACACCGCCGCGGGCTCGCTCCGGCAGCTGGACCCGGCCATCACCGCGTCCCGGCCGCTGTCCTTCTTCGCCTACGAGCTGGGCGGCTGGGGACCCGAGGCCGGCGCCGCCCCCTTCGAGCGCCACTCGCTGAAGCTGGCCTGGCTCGAGGCGGTGGGCTTCCCGGTGAACCCCGAGAACCGCGTCGTGACCGGGCTCGAGGGCGTGCGCGCGAGCTACGCCGACTTCCTCGCTCGCCGGCACTCCCTCGCCTACGACGTGGACGGGATGGTGGTGAAGGTCGACGGCGAGGACGCTCGTCGGCGGCTGGGCCAGGTCAGCAAGAGCCCGCGCTGGGCCGTGGCCTACAAGTTCCCCCCCGAGGAAGCGCGGACCAAGGTTGAGTCGATCGAGGTGAACGTTGGCCGGACCGGCGCCCTCACCCCGGTGGCCTTCCTCACCCCGGTGCAGGTGGGCGGGGTGACCGTCTCCCGGGCCACGCTCCACAACCCGCTGGAGCTGAAGCGGAAGGACGTGCGCGTCGGTGACCAGGTCTTCGTCCGCCGGGCCGGCGACGTCATCCCGGAGATCGTGAAGGTCATCGACTCGGTCCGCACCGGCGCCGAGACCGAGTACGTGTTCCCCGACCACTGCCCGGTCTGCGGCTCCGCGGCGGTGATGGACGAGGACGGCGCCATCCTCCGCTGCACCGGGCTCGACTGTCCGGCACAGCTCCAGGCCCGTCTCCAGCACTTCGCCAGCCGCGGGGGGATGGACATCGAGGGGCTGGGGGACAAGCTCGCCGCGCAGCTCGTGGAGTCGGGACGGGTGAAGCGCGCTGCCGACCTGTACCGGCTGGACCTGGCCACGCTCACCGGCCTCGAGCGGATGGGAGAGAAGAGCGCGCAGAATTTCCTCGACGCGCTCGAACGGAGCAAGCATCCCCCGCTCCGGCGCTTCCTCTACGCGCTCGGCATCCGCCACGTGGGCGACGCCACCGCGCGCGCGCTCGCCGAGCACTTCCGCGACGTGCGCGCCCTCTACGACGCGGACGCCGACGCGCTCACCCGGGTCAAGGACGTGGGCGCCGAGATGGCCAAGGTCATCGCCGCCTTCTTCTCCTCTCCGCAGAACCGGGAG
>CAZDSB010000192.1:0-13132 GCA_964507515.1 uncultured Myxococcaceae bacterium | reverse complement strand
CGCCTGGAACTTCATGAGCTACCGCTGGAACGACGCCGGGACGGAGGCCACGTCGCTGCCGGGCGGGGAGGTGGTGGACTTCTCGTACGTCGACGGCGACGGAGCGAGCCAGAACGCGCACTACCTGGTCCCGGCGCAGCTCCAGTGCGAGCAGTGCCACGCCGAGAGCGGACCCGTCGCCCCCATCGGTCCGAAAACCCACTGGCTGAACACGGACTACGCCTACGCCGAGGGCACGGAGAATCAGCTGACCCACTGGTCGCGGATCGGCATCCTCACCGGAGCGCCGGACCCCGCGAACGCGCCACGGCAGCCCAACGCGGCCGATCCCGACGCCGGCACGGTCGAGCAGCGCTCGCGCGCCTACCTCGAGGCGAACTGCGGCTTCTGCCACAACCCCACCGGCAACGCCCGGATCAGCGGGCTCTACCTGACCACGTCGGTGACCGATCCGGTCCAGCTGGGCATCTGCAAGCGGCCCGTCGCGGCGGGCCCGGCGGGTGGTGGCAAGTCTCACGACATCACCCCGGGAAACGTCGACGACTCGGTCATCCCCTACCGGATGAACGCGACGACCCCGGCCATCGCGATGCCGCAGATCGGGCGGAGCGTGGTCGACACGCACGGGCTCGCGCTGATCGAGGAGTGGATCAGCGAGATGCCGGGGTCCTGCAACTGAGGGAGGAGCGCCGTTCCGACGGCGCGGCGTCCTCGAAAGCACGAGCTCCGACGGTCGACGCGACGCTCGCGGACCGCCGGCGGAGACACGGGGCGCCTCGGTGGCGGTGCTCGGTCTCGGCGAGTCTCAGCGCTCGCCGGCGCGGGTGGGGTCCACGGGCCGGATCTCCACCGATCCCTCGCCGGCGATGAAGGGGCAGCCCTGCGCGATGCGCGCGGCCTCGCCGAGGTCCTTCGCCTGCACCACGATGAAGCCGAGCACGATGTCCTTCGTCTCGGCGAACGGCCCGTCGGTCACCGACTCGCGGCGGACCACCTTCCCGAGCGTCTCGAGCGGCCTGCCGTAGGACTTCATCAGACCCTTCGCCTCGAGGGCGCGCATCCACCCGAGCGGGCCCCGGGTTGCCTCGAGGCCGCGGATCGGGCAGAGCACACCCCCGCATGTTCGTTGCCCTGGCCCGGGCCGTCTCCCGGCATCGCCTGGTGGTCCTTGCCGGCGCGCTCGCCATCCTCGCGCTGGCGGTGCTGTCGGTCGTGCGCGGTGGCAGCCTGACCAGCGGCACCATCGAGGGCACGGAGTCCGCACACGCCGCGGAGCTCGTGCGCGGCGCCGCCGGAGCCGACACCGATACGAGCGTCGTCGCCCTCTTCAGCCACCGCGACCTGGCCGCGACCGATGCGGTCTTCCAGGGCGCGCTGGGCCTGCAGCTGGAGAAGGTGACCTCGCGACCCGAGGTGGAAAGCGTCGTCTCCCTGCTCACTGCCCCGCAGCAGGCGCGCTCCCACTTCGTCTCTCGCGACGGCCGGACCGCGCTGGTGGTGGTGCGCCTAAAGGGCGACGAGAAGGCCGCCGTGAAGTCCTTCCCCGCGGTCAGCTCCGTGCTCCGTGACGGCCCCTTCATCGTCGCCATCACCGGCAAGCCGGCGTTCCTCTTCGACCTCAACACCGAGCTGGAGCACGACCTCCTCCGCGCCGAGCTGATCTCCTTTCCTCTCGCACTGGTCGTGCTCCTCTGGGTCTTCCGGACCCTGGTCGCGGCCGTCGTGCCGATCGTCGTCGGCGGCCTCGCGGTGCTGGCAGGCGTCGGAGCCGTGCTCGCGCTGTCGCACCGTCTCGACATGGCCCAGTACACGCTGAACGTGGTCAGCCTCATCGGCCTCGGCGTGGCCATCGACTACTCGCTGTTCATCGTCAGCCGCTTCCGCGCGGAGCTCGAGGACGGTGCGAGCGTCGAGGCGGCGCTCGAGCGCACCATGGACACCGCCGGGCGCGCGGTGGCCTTCTCCGGGATCGCGGTCGCTGCCGGACTCTCCGGGCTGCTCTTCTACCGAGGCTCGTTCCTCTCCGCGATGGGGCTCGGCGGAGCGATCGTCGTGGCCTTCTCCGTCCTCTTCGCCCTCACCCTGCTCCCGGTCATCCTCGGCTGGCTGGGGCGTCGCGTGGATGCGCTCCCGGTTCCCGTTCCTCCCTTCGGCCTGCGCGCAGGGCTGTGGTCGCGGCTCGCGAGGTGGGTGATGGCCCATCCGCTCCTCGTGCTCGTGCCCACCCTGGCGCTCATCGCCTTTCTCGGATGGCCCTTCCTCCGCCTCCAGACCGCGGGGACGGACATCACGGCGCTTCCAGAGACGGCAGCCGCGCGCCAGGGGGCCGCCGCGCTGGCCCGGGCGTTCCCCGACCAGAGCGCGACCCGCATCCTCGTCGCGGTGGAGTTTCCGGGAGAGCCCTTCAATCCCGAGCGCATCGGCGCGCTCTACGATGCGACCCGGCGCTGGGCCAGGCTTCCGGGCGTCGTGGGTGTGGAGAGCATCGTTGACCTCGATCCGAGCGTGACCCGCGAGCAATACGTCCAGCTCACCACGGCCCCGGCGGCGTTCCGGCCTCCCGAGCTCGCCCTCGCCGAGGCGGCGTACCTCCACGGCAACGTCGCTGTCGTCCAGGTGCTCACCTCCGCGCCGATCTCCAGCGTCGAGGCGCGTCGGCTGGTGGACCAGCTCCGGAAGGAACGAGCCGTCGGCGACGGACGGGTGCTGGTCGGAGGTCAGAGCGCGAGCGACGTGGACTCGAGCACCTTCGTCCTCGACCGGGCGCCGCTCGCGGTCGGCCTGGTGGTGCTCGTCACCCTCGTCGCGCTGTTCGTCCTCCTCGGCTCGGTGGTGCTACCGCTCGAGGCGGTGGTGATGAACTTCCTCTCCCTGGCGGCCAGCTTCGGGGCGCTGGTGTGGATCTTCCAGGAGGGCCATCTGCGCTGGCTTCTTCACTTCCAGCCCGGACCGCTCGAGCCCGCGCTTCCGGTCCTCCTCTTCTGCACGCTCTTCGGACTGTCGATGGACTACCAGGTCCTCATGCTGTCCCGGATGCGCGAGGAGTGGACGCGCACGCACGACAACCGCGCCGCGGTCGCCCAGGGCCTGGAGCGAACCGGGAGCCTCATCACCAGCGCCGCCGCAATCATGGTGGCGGTGTTCGCCGCCTTCGCCCTGGCGAAGATCCTCGTCGTGAAGGCGATGGGGGTGGGAATGGCGATCGCGGTCGCGCTGGATGCGACCCTGGTGAGAGTCCTGATCGTGCCCGCCACGATGCGGCTCTTCGGAGCCGCCAACTGGTGGGCGCCGCGGGCCCTGCAGCGGCTGGCGCTCGCGGCACACGGAGAGAAGAGCACCCCATGAGCACCGTCCTCGTCGTGCTGGCCGTCCTCGCGCTGGTCCTCCTCGTCGAGGGGCACGTTCGACTCCGGCGCGTCCTCGCCCGCCGTCCTGCACCGCCCCCGTTCCCATCGACCGCCCCCTCGATGACCGTCATCCGCCCGGTGAAGGGGCTGGACATCGGCGGCGAGGACAACATCCGCGCCTTCCTGGACATGGAGTACCCGGGAAAGCTGGAGCTGCTCTTCGTCGTCGACTCCGAGGAGGATCCGGCAACCCCGGCGATCCGCCGGCTCATCGCCGAGCACCGGACGAACGCGAACCGGGTCGGCCTCCTCTTCTCCGGCTCACCGCCGCCGAGCCGCACCGGAAAGCTCAACGCGATGCTGACCGGAGTGAGCGCTGCGACCGGAGAGCTCCTCGCCTTCAACGACTCGGACAGCCGCCCCGCGAAGGATCTCCTCGGCCGGCTCGTCTCGGAGCTGCTCGCCCGGCCGGATTGTGGCTGCACCTTCGCACCGGTGGTGGCCGCGGCGGACCGTCCCACCGCCGGCGACGTGGGCTACGAGCTGCTGATGAACGCCTGGTACGGCCCGACGGTGTCGTGGGCCGCCGAGCCGCGTGGCGAGCTGGACTTCATCATGGGCCAGCTCATGGTCTTCCGCCGCACGGCGCTCGACGCAGTGGGCGGCGTGGGGGTCGCCGAGGGCCACTTCGTCGACGACATGTACATCGGCCGCGCGCTGTGGAACGCCGGCTGGAAGAACGTGGTCATCGAGTCGCCGCTGCGAATCGTCGCCGGGGGAATGAGTCCCCTCCAGTTCTTCCGGACGTTCCGCCGGTGGATCCTCTTCAGCGAGGGCGGTCTCTCGTTCCGCTTCACCTGGCCCAACTGGGTGCGCGGCGTCTCGTGCTGGGTGGCCTGGGCCGTGCTGGTGCTTGCGCTCGCGACCGGGAACGCAGCGGCGGCGGGCGCAGCGCTGCTCGCCATCGCCTTCTCGGTGTACACCCAGGCCTCGCTCCAGCGGGCGTACCACGGTCCCCGCATCCGGCTGCACCAGCTCTGGGTGCCCGCCATCATCCCGCTCATCGGCGGTCTCGTGCAGATCGCCGCGAAGCTGAACCGCCGGGTGGACTGGCGCGGCCGGAGCTACGACCTCGACGCCGAGGCGCGGCTTGGGGCGAGCGGCTCGTCGGCGCCGGCGGGGACGTGAGCAGGGAGCGCGAGCATCCGGTCCTCGACCGCGCCCGCCATGGCCGTACGCAGGTGCGGCACCGCCGAGGCGAGCAGCATGGCTCCGGCACGAACGGCGCGCCCCGGACCCCGGACCGCACGGACCCCGCCTGCGCCGAGCGCCATCAGCCCGTGAGCGACGACGCGCGCGTACTCGCGGGCCATCACCGACATGCGCGCCTCGCGCGTCGACAAGAGGGACATGGAGATGCGCAGACCGGTGGGGGAGCGCTCCCAGTAGCGGAACAGACCGCTCCGAAGCGCAGCCATCTCGCCCGCGTCGCTGCAGAATGCCTCGTACAGCGCCGAGGCCAGGGCGATGCGGGTGCGGTTCGCGGGCCGGCGCGCACGGGCGTAGGCGGCGAGCGCCCTCGGAACGTCGTTGCCCGCGCTGGCCATCGCCCCGTGGAGCACGCGAGCATCGCGGACCGCGGAGGCCATGCCGCTCGCGCTCAGTGGGTGGCAGCATCCGGCCGCGTCCCCTACCAGCACGACGTTCCCCTTGGAGACGTGCTCCATGACGCGGGTGTCGTTGGAGGCGACGAGCGGCGGCTCGCGCCGGAGCGCCGCGAGGACGGCCTCACGCAGCGGCCCCGGCACGCCGGAGAGAATCTCCGCCTCGGTGCGCACGCGGTCGGGCGACGAGCCGAGCGGCAGATCCACCATGACCCGGGCCTGCGTCTCGGAGATGGGGTAGGCGAGCACCGGCGCCGGTCCGCCGATGAAGAGGTGCCCGCGGCCGGCGTGAGGAAGCGCGGCGGCGTCCACCAGCACGCCGATCATCATCGAGAGCCGATCGTGCCGTTCGGCGATGCCCAGCGCGCGCCGCAGGGGCGAGGCGCGGCCGTCGGCGGCGACGAGCATCCGGGCGCGCACTCGCTCGGACTGCCCGTCGCGAGACAGGCTGACCTCCACGCCCTCGGGACCGTCGGACACGAGGGTGACGCGGGTCCGGCGTCGCACCTCGACGTCGCCGCGCTTCTCGAGGACGTCGAGCAGGGGAGCGACGAGCGCGTGGTGCTCGATGCCCAGCCCGCGGTTCCCGGGCCCGTAGGGGAGCAGCGCCGTCCTCTCTCCGTCGACCACCGCGAACCCCACGATGGGTGCGCCCCCCGAGCGCAGCACCTCGGCGAAGCCGAAGGCGGTCAGCTCTTCCACGCCCACTGGGTGGAGGAGCTCGCCCGCCAGCTGCTTCCGGCGATCCTGCCCCGCGTCGGCGAGGAGGGTGCGGAGGCCGAGCTGAGCCATGGCGGCGGCGGTGGTGGACCCCGCGGGGCCCCCGCCGGCGACGAGCACATCGACTTCCATCAAGGCAGACCACCCTCCCCGGCCCAACTTCCAGGGCTTCTTATAGAGTGGGCCGCGCCTCGGCGCATCTTCCGTCGCCTCTCCGTCGTAGGTGTCTCGTGAACGGACCCGAAGACTTCTGCCGTCGCGCGCTTCCCGAGGTGTCTCGCACCTTCGCGCTCAACATCCCGGTCCTCCCCCCACCGCTGGACCTGGTGGTGACCGTCGCCTACCTGCTCTGCCGGATCGCCGATACGCTCGAGGACGAGGCGCGCGGACAGGTGTCGGAACGCGCCGAGCTGTTTCGCACGCTCGGACGCCTGGTGAAGCTCGAGCCGGGCTGGGAGGAGCGCGCCGCCGAGTTCGCGCGCCGCTCGGAGGGTGCGCTCCGGCCGTCGGCGCCCCGGGCCGAGGTGCAGCTCGTCCAGGGAACGCCTCTGGTCCTGGAGGCCATGCGCGGGCTGCCCGACTGGACGCATCCACACATCGCGGCGTGCGTCGGCGAGATGACCGACGGGATGGCTCGGATGATGATCGATCTCGACGGCGGCGCGCCGCAGGGCCTCCCCGATCTTCGGGACACCCTCCAGTACTGCTACTACGTCGCGGGAACAGTGGGGGTGATGCTCACCGGGCTGTTCGTGGACGGGTTCGACTCGGTGCGCCCGCTCCGGTCCGGACTGGTGCCGCGCGCTCCAGCGTTCGGCCGCGCGCTCCAGCTGACCAACATCCTCAAGGACATCCGCGAGGACCTGGACCGCGGCTTCTGCTGGCTCCCCCGCACGTACATGGAGAAGCACGGCCTGTCGCCGGGGAACCTGATCGCGCCCGAGAAGCGGAAGGCGGCAGTGGCGCTGCTCGACGACCTGGTGGCGGTCGCGCGGAACGAGTGCGACGTGGCCTTCGAGTACTCGCTGCTCCTGCCGCGCCCGGAGCCGGGGCTGCGGCTGTTCTGTCTGTGGCCGCTGCTGTTCGCGCTCCGGACGCTGGCAATGCTCGCGCACAACGCGGCCGTCTTCGAGCCTGCGCCGGTGAAGATCGATCGCGAGACGGTGATGCGGATCATGGTCCTCACCCGCGAGAGCATCTCCGACGACCGCGCGCTCGAGGCCCTCTACGCCGAGTGCGCTCGCGGTCTCCCCGAGGGCCGCACGGCATGACCGCCCCCAGGAGCCGGGCCCTCCCCTCCGCCGTCGAGCGGGGGCTGGACGTGCTCGCCGCCACACAGGACGAGGGTGGCTCGTGGAAGGGGGACTACGGCGGACCGCTCTTCCTGGTGCCGGTCTACGTCGCCGGCCTGGAGATGCTCGGACGGCCACCCGACGCCGCGACGCGCGACGGGTTCATCGGCTTCCTCCGCGGACACCAGAATCCGGACGGTGGCTGGGGGCTGGACGTCGAGTCGCACAGCCACGTCTTCACCTCGGTGCTCGTCTACGTGACCCTGCGGCTGCTGGGCGTCCCGGCGGAGGATCCGCAGCTGCAGCGCGCCCGGGCCTGGTTCCTGCCTCACGGCGGACCGCTCGCCAGCGGCTCGTGGGGGAAGTTCATCCTCGCGATGCTCGGGCTCTACTCCTACGAGGGCCTGGTCCCGGTCCCACCCGAGCTGTGGCTGCTCCCCAAATCGCTGCCGCTGCATCCGTCGAAGCTCTGGTGCCACTGCCGGATGGTGTACCTGCCCATGAGCTGGCTCTACGGCCGGCGTGCGCGGGCGAAGGAGTCGCCACTGCTCGCGGACATCCGCCGCGAGATCTACGCCGAGCCATACGACGCGGTGGACTGGCAGGCGGCGCGCGAGCGGGTTGCGGACACCGACGCGTACACGCCGCGGACCACGTACCTGCGCGCCGCCAACGGAGCGCTCGGCATCTGGGAGCGGCTGGCGCCTGCCGGAACGCGGGAGCGGGCGCTGGACGTCGTGATGGACCAGATCCGCCGCGAGGACGAGGCGACGAACCACATCTGCATCGGGCCCATCAACAAGGTGCTGAACACGGTGGTGTGGCAGGCGGCGCGGCCCGGCGGGCCCGAGGTGGAGGCGCATGTCAAGCGGCTGCCGGACTACCTCTGGCGCGCGCCCGACGGCCTCAAGATGCAGGGCTACAACTCGTCCGAGCTCTGGGACACCGCGTTCGCGGTGCAGGGCATCCTCGCGACGGGCCAGCTGGAGCGGATGCGGCCGGTGCTGGAGCGTGCGGCGCACTACATCGAGTCGAACCAGGTCCTCGAGGACGTGCGCGAGCCGGAGAAGGCCTTCCGTCACCGGAGCCGCGGAGGATGGCCGTTCTCCACCCGCGCGCACGGCTGGCCCATCAGCGACTGCACCGCCGAGGGGCTCAAGGCCAGTCTTCTGCTGCAGAAGGCCGGGCTCAACCAGGTCCCGCGGCCGCGTCTGCGCGAGGCGGTGGAGGAGATCCTCTCGCTGCAGAACGAGGAAGGCGGCTGGGCGACCTACGAGCTGCAGCGCGGGCCGCGGTGGCTGGAGGCGCTGAATCCGTCGGACGTGTTCGCCACCATCATGGTAGACGTCTCCTACGTCGAGTGCACCTCGGCCTGCGTGCAGGCGCTGGCCGCCTGGAGCGCCTTCGCACCCGAGGACGCGGGCTGGCTCCGCGAGCACATCCGGCGCGGCGAGCGGTTCATCCGGCAGGTGCAGCGTCCCGACGGTTCCTGGGAAGGCAGCTGGGGCGTGTGCTTCAGCTATGGAACGTGGTTCGGAACCGCGGGGCTGATCGCCGCCGGGGCTCGCCCGGAGGATCCGGCGCTCCGGCGCGCGGCGGACTACCTCCAGGCGCGGCAGCGGCCGGACGGCAGCTGGAGCGAGACGCTCGAGTCCAACCGCCAGCGCCGCTGGGTGGACGGGAAGACCGGTCACGCGGTGCAGACGTCGTGGGCGCTGCTGTCGCTCGCGGCCTGTGGTCGCCGCGATTCGGAGGCGGTGCGGCGCGGGGCGGCGTGGCTGCGAGAGCGCCAGGGCGAGGACGGCCGCTGGCCGGACCAGCCGATCACCGGCGTGTTCAACCGGACCTGCGCGATCCACTACGACATCTACCTGCGACTGTTCCCGGTCTGGGCGCTCGCCGTCTGCGGCTGATGGCCGAGACCTGAACCAGGCGGCCTGGCGAGACTGGCCGCACGAGGTCCCCGCTTCCCTGCATGCCGGCGACCGTTCACGGCAGCGCATGCAAGAGTCCGCCGCTTCTTACGCAACCCCTGCCGCATGGTCGCCCCTCCCCGAAAGCCCTCGATGCGCCTCGCCCTCGTCCTTCCGTCGCTGACAGTCCTGGCCTGTGCCAGCACGCCTGCGCCCGCGCCCACGAACGCGGCAGCTCCGCCCGCCCCCGCGGCCTCCGTCGCGGTGAAGGCGCCCCCGCCGCTCGTGGAGCTGCCGGTGGGCGGCGCCTCGGAGCGCGTCTCCGGCCCGGCCGCCGGGCTGACCGCCGCCTGCAAGGAGGCGATCGCGCGCGCACGGGTGGGGCTCGAGGCGCTGAAGGCGATGCCGGCGCCGCGGGACACCGTGACGGCGCTCGGCTGGTACGACGACGCGAACGCGGTGATCAACGACCTGGACTTCCAGGCCGAGCTCGCGCGCCAGGCCAGCCCCGACGGCGACATGCGAAAGGCCGGCGAGGACTGCGATCGCGAGATCCAGGCGTTCGCCACCGCCATCTACCAGGACCGCGCGGTGTACGACGCGCTCTCCGGCCTCGACCTCGCCGGGCAGGACGGCTCGACCGTCTGGTGGATGAAGCGCGACCTCCGCGAGTTCCGTCGCAACGGTGTGGATCGCGACGACGCCACCCGGGAAAGGGTCCGCAAGCTCAACGACGAGGTGGTCGCGATCGGTCAGGAGTTCGACCGGAACATCCGTGGGGGGACGAAGACCGTCTTCTTCACCCAGGCAGAGCTTGCAGGAGTGCCCGAGGACTTCCGGAAGGCGCATCCGCCGGGGCCCGACGGCAAGGTGGCGATCAACACCGACTACCCCGACTACCACCCGTTCATGGCGTACGCCCGCAGCTCGAAGGCGCGGGAGAGGCTCTGGCGCGCGAGCAACACCCGTGCCCCGGCGAACGTCGACGTGCTGTCTCGGCTGCTCGCGAAGCGGTACGAGCTGGCCGCGACCCTCGGCTACGCGAACTGGGCGGACTACACCACCGAGAACAAGATGATCGGCACCGGTGCCGCCGCCTCCGCGTTCATCGACCGGATCACGGCTGCGTCCGCCGAGCGCTCCGCGAAGGAGATGACCCAGGTGCTGGCGCGGGAGCGCAGGGACGTTCCGGGCGTGAAGCAGCTCGAGCCGTGGGACTACGGCTACTACTCGGACAAGGTGAAGATCGAGCAGTACCGGTTCGACGCGAAGGCCGCGCGGCCCTACTTCGAGTTCGATCGCGTCCAGCGCGGCGTGCTCGACGTCTCGGGCCGCCTGTTCGACGTGACCTACCGCCCCGCCGAGGGCGCGAAGGTCTGGCATCCGGACGTGCAGGTCTTCGACGTGATCGCCGGAAGCTCGTACGGTGACCGCGCCGGGAAATCCCTGGGGCGCATCTACCTGGACCTGCATCCGCGGGAGAACAAGTACAAGCACGCGGCGCAGTACGGGATGATCTCCGGCCAGGCCGGCCGCCGGCTCCCCGAGAGCGCGCTGCTCTGCAACTTCCCTCGTTCGGGCGAGCTGATGGAGTACGACGACGTCCGCACGCTGTTCCACGAGTTCGGGCACCTGGTGCACCACATCATCGGCGGCAACACCCGCTGGGCGGCGAACTCGGGCGTGCGGAACGAGCAGGACTTCGTCGAGGCGCCCTCGCAGATGCTCGAGGAGTGGATGCGCGACGCCAGCGTCCTCCAGACCTTCGCCAAGGATGTGAAGACCGGAAAGCCCATTCCCGCGGCGATGGTGAAGCAGCTCCGTGCCGCGGACGACTTCGGGAAGGGCGTCGACGTCCGGCAGCAGATGTTCTACGCCGCGACCAGCCTGCACCTCTACGACCGTGATCCGCGCGGGCTCGACCTGACTCCGTACGTGGCGAGCATCCAGTCCCACTACTCGCCGTTCCCCTACGTTCCCGGGACCACCTTCTACACGGCGTTCGGCCACCTGAACGGGTACAGCGCCGTGTACTACACGTACATGTGGTCGAAGGTCATTGCGAAGGACCTCTTCACGGCGTTCAAGACGACGGGGATGTTCGACCCTGCGACGGCGCAGCGCTACCGGAAGGACATCCTCGAGCCTGGGGGCGGGAAGCCCGCGGCGCAGCTCGTCGCCGACTTCCTCGGACGCCCGTACGACTTCAAGGCCTACGAGGCGTGGCTGCGCGAGGGCGATGCGCCTGTACTGCATCGGGCTCCGAAGAGTGCGCAGAGCGGCGGGGCGGCCGGCGCCCGCATGGTTCAGTAGACCGCTTTCGGCGGGGCGTGGCACAGTCCCGCCCCTTCTTCGCGGCCCCTCCGGGACGGCCGCCCTCACGAAAGCCACGGATGCGTTCTTCCTTCCTCCTCTTTGCCCTGACGGCCGTCGCCTGCGCCGGGGCTCCTGCTCCGTCGAAGCCGGTTGCCGCCGTCGCCGCACCCGCGCCCGCTGCGGTCAAGGCTCCGCCGCCTCTCGAGGAGCCCCTCGGTGCCGCCGCGGCCCGCATCTCCGGCCCCGCGGCCGGGTTCACCACCGCCTGCCAGGACGCGATGGGCCGCGCGAAGGCGGGGCTGGAAGCGGTGAAGGCCACGCCCGCCCTGCGCGACACGATGGCCACGCTCACCGCCTACGACGACGCCAACGCGGCGCTCGGCGATGCCGCCGCCCAGGCCGAGCTGGCGCGCCAGGGCAGCCCGGATCCGGCAATGCGGAAGGCGGCGGAGGAGTGTGACCGCCATCTGCAGGCGATGTTCACCTCCATCAACCAGGACCGCGCGCTGTACGACGTCCTCTCGTCGCTCGACCTCTCGGGACAGGACGTCGCCACCCGCTGGTGGATCACCCGCGACCTCCGCGAGTTTCGCCGGGCCGGCGTGGACCGCGACGATGCGACCCGGGGGAAGGTCCGCGCGCTCGCCGACGAGCTGGTGGCCCTCGGGCAGGAGTTCGACCGCAACATCCCCGCCGACGTGAGGAAGGTCGCCTTCACCCGCGCCGACCTCGCCGGCATGCCCGCCGACTTCCTCGCCGCGCACCCGCCGGGGCCGGACGGAAAGATCGTCCTCACCACCGACTACCCGGACTACTTCCCGGTGCGGAACTACGCGAAGAAGGGCAGCACCCGCGAGGCGATGTACCGCGCCTTCACCAATCGGGCCACGCCCCAGAACATCGCGCTCCTGGAAAGGCTGCTGGTGAAGCGGCAGGAGCTGGCGAACACGCTCGGCTACGCGAACTGGGCGGACTACGTCACCGAGAACAAGATGATCCGGAGCGGGAAGGCCGCCTCCGACTTCATCGAGCGCATCACCGCGGCATCGGCGAGCAGGGCGGCGATGGAGAAGCGCCTCCTGCTCGACCGGAAGCGGAAGGACGTTCCCGCAGCGAAGGCACTCGACCCGTGGGACGTCACCTTCTACGGCGAGCAGATCAAGGCCGAGCGGTACCACTTCGACGCGCGCAAGGCCCGGCCCTACTTCGAGGCGAGCCGGGTCTTCCAGGGCGTGCTGGACGTCTCCGGAAGGCTGTTCGACGTCTCCTACCGCCCGGTGGAGAACGCGGTGGTCTGGCACCCCGACGTGAAGACCTACGACGTCATCGCCGGACCTTCGTTCGGCCCGGGCGCCGGAAAGTCGCTCGGCCGTGTGTACCTGGACCTCCACCCGCGCGAGGGGAAGTTCAAGCACGCGGCGCAGTTCACCGTCATCTCCGGACAGGAGGGGCACCGGCTGCCGGAGGGCGCGCTGCTCTGCAACTTCCCGAAGCCCGGCGGCCTCATCGAGTACGGAGAGGTCCGCACGCTCTTCCACGAGTTCGGGCACCTCGTGCACCACGTCATCGGCGGCCACACGCGCTGGGCAGCGAACTCCGGCGTGCGCACCGAGCAGGACTTCGTCGAGGCGCCCTCGCAGATGCTCGAGGAGTGGGTGCGCGATCCCGGCGTCCTCCAGACCTTCGCGAAGCACGTGAAGACCGGCGAGCCCATCCCCGCGAAGATGGTGGAGCAGCTCCGCCTCGCGGAGGAGTTCGGCAAGGCCATCGAGGTACGGCGGCAGATGTATCTCGCCGCGCTCAGCCTGCACCTGCACGACCGGGCTGCCCAGGGGCTCGACTCCAACGCGGTGGTCGCCGAGTCGATGGAGAAGTACTGG
>CAZDSB010000191.1:0-5976 GCA_964507515.1 uncultured Myxococcaceae bacterium | reverse complement strand
CTCGGAGCCATCAAGGGCGTGGGCGAGAGCGCCATCGAGGCGATCCTCGAGGCCCGCAAGGCCGGCCCGTTCCGCGACCTCTTCGACTTCTCCGAGCGGGTCGACAGCCGGCGGGTCAACCGGAAGGTCATCGAGGCGCTGGTCAAGGCGGGCGCCTTCGACTTCGAGGGCCGCCCGCGTCGGCAGCTCTTCGAGTCGGTCGAGAAGGCGCTGGAGCGCGGCGCCTCGACCCAGCGCGATCGGGCCGTGGGACAGTCGTCGCTCTTCGGCCTCCTCGAGGACGCGGGACGGGCAGGGCCGGCCGCATCGGTCTCGCGACCAGAGTACGCCTCGCTCGAGGAGTGGCCGGAGAAGGAGCGGCTGGCGATGGAGAAGGAGGCCATCGGCTTCTACGTCTCCGGCCACCCGCTCCACCAGTACGCCCGGGAGCTGCAGCGCTACGCGCGCCCGGCAGCGGCAGTGCAGCGCGCGCGCCGCGACGACGTCGTGACGGTCGCCGGCATCGTGAGCCAGCTCAGGGAGCGTCCCACGAAGACCGGCAAGCGCATGGCCTGGGTGACGCTCGAGGACCTGAGCGGCTCGGTGGAGCTGGTGTGCTTCCCCGGCAAGGAGGGCGGCCGCTCGGTGATGGGCAAGGACGGCAAGTGGACGAAGTCCGGCCCGCGGCCCGGGTACGACGCCTGGGAACCGCTGCTCAAGTCGGACGAGCCCATCCTCGTCACCGGCACCGTGCAGGTGAACACCCGCGACGAGGAGAACCCCACCGCGGAGCTCATCGTCGATCAGGTGCAGTCGCTGAAGGAGGTCCGGGACAAGCGGGTGAAGCGACTCGAGCTGCGCGTCCGCGCGGACCTGGTCACCGAGGACCGGCTGGAGCGGCTGTCCGGCCTCGCGAAGGAGCACGCCGGGGCGACGCCGCTGGCGGTCTCCATCGTCCTTCCCGGTGAGGCGGAGGCGCTCATCGGGAGCACCGGGCTCAAGGTCGACGTGTCGGATGCGCTCATCGCCGCGGTGGATCGGCTGTTCGGCGAGAAGGTCGTCGAGCTCGGCTAGCCGTCTCCGCTCATCGTGACCGTGCTCCGGACCGGCCTGCAGCTCGTCCTTCTCGGCGCGCTGTTCGCCGCGTGCCAGTGGGTGGTCGCGCGCACCGGGCTTCCGGTGCCACCCGGACTCCTGGCGCTGGTGCTGCTGATCGGGCTGCTCGTCTCGCGCATCGTGCCGGAACGCGCGCTGGACCAGGGGGGCGACCTTCTCCTGAGATACCTCCCGGTCATCTTTCTCCCGCCCGGCATCGGCGTCATCCGCGAGCTCCACCTCGTCGAGGGTCACGCGCTCGGTCTGGCGGTCGTGGTGCTGGTGAGCCTCGCCGTGGGCCAGCTCGTCGCCGGCGTGGTCGCGCAGCGCATCGTGGACCGGGAGCAGCGGTGAGAGCGCTGGAGATCCTCGGCGCCACCGCGTTCACCGCGGCGCTCTACTGGGCCTGCAGCCAGCTCCAGCGACGGATCCGGCTGCCGGCCCTTCACCCGCTCCTGATCTCGGTGGTGGTGGGTGGCACCCTCTTCTGGTTCCTGCCGCCGGCCTGGCTGGACGCCTACGACCGCGGCTCCGTACCGATGCTCTGGATGCTCGGGCCGGCCACCGCGGCGCTGGCCCTCCCCTTCTACCGGCAGCGGGCATTCCTGGCCGAGCACCCGCGTGCCGCGCTCCTCGCCGTGCTGAGTGGATGCGCCAGCACGGTCGCCGTGGTGTGGGGGCTCGGGACGCTGATCGGGCTTCCGGCGCCCCTGATGCGCGCGGCCTCGCTCAAGTCGGTCACGCTGCCGGTCGCGCTCGGACTGGCGCAGTTGACGCACACCGAGCCGGGCCTCACCACGGTCTGCGTCTTCACCAGTGGCCTGGTCGGCATCGCGATCGGCCCATTCGTGCTCGGGCGTGCCGGCGTCCGCTCGCCGGTCGCACGCGGGCTGGCGTTCGGGACGCTGTCCCACGCCATCGGGACGGCCAGGGCGCTCGAGGAGGGGCCGCTCCCTGGCGCGGCCGGAGTCGTGGCGCTGACGCTCTCGGCGATGATCCTCGGGACCGGAGCGATCGTCCTGTCGGTGCTCCTCGGCTGAAGTTCAGCGTGCGGGCTCGAGCTTCCCCGGGCGCCGCAGCATCTTCTCGATGTCCATGACGTGCGTCTCCTCGCCGTGGACCATCTGCCGCGCGTACTCCTCGAGGACGACGCTCTTCCCCTCCACCTGCTTCAGGAGCTTCTTGTAGGCGGCGATTCCCTCGAGCTCGTGCTCCAGAGCCTCGCGGAGGATCTGGTCGATGTCGTGCTTGTGCGTCTCGAGCAGCTTCCCGATCGCCAGCGACGGGTGGCCGCCGAGCGCGGTCACGTACTCGCCGGCGGTCGCCGCGTGCGTCAGCGCCTCGGTCGCCTGACCTCGCATCCAGGAGACGATCGGGATCCGGGCGTGGCCGAAGATCATGAGCGAGTAGTGCGAGTACCGGACGACCCCAGCCAGCTCGAGCTCGAGGATCTCGTTCAACGTTGCGATGACCGCGGCCGACTCCGACTCCTTCATGGTCCACCTCGCGCCCCGGCGACCAGATGCCACCGGGGTGCGAGATCTCGCCGGAACGGCGCCCCGACGTCCAGCGCCGTCGCCGGCGTCCGAGCCACGGACTCCGCTCGGCGGGACTTCTCCGGGCGGAGCACGCCGCGCCGGGTCAGTTCGCCGGGACGCAGCCGGGCTTGAGCGGACCGGGTGAGAGCGTGGTCAGCGTGGTCTCGTCGGGGAAGCTGTACGACCCGTTGGCCGCCGAGCTCGGACGATTCAGGGGGGAATGCGCCCGGGAAGCTCGGCGAGGCTCGCGACGATCACGTCCGGCTCCCCGATGCCGCCACCGTCCCAGTGCATGCGCGCCGAGCGCCGGACCCATGCCGCGCGCAGGCCGGCCGCCTTCGCGCCGAGCACGTCCCACGCGTTCGCCGAGACCAGCCACGTCCGCTCGGCGCCCTGCCCTCCTCGCATCACCAGGTGCTCGTACACCACGGGGCTCGGCTTGTAGGTCCGGACCTCGTCCACGCTCACGACGTCGGCGAGCGGTGGCATCAGCCTGGCGTGCCCGAGCAGACCGCGCAGCGTGGCGCCCACGCCGTTGCTGAACGCCACGAGCCGATGGCCCTCCTCGGCGAGCCGGGACAGCCCCTCCGCCGCGTCCGCGAACGCCGGCAGTCGCCGGTAGACGTCGAGCAGCCCCGCCTCTGCCGTCCGGAGGTCCACCCCGAGCATGGCCGAGGTGATCCGGAACGCGTCCCGGGTCACGGCGTCGAAATCGACGTAACGCCCCATGAGCGCGCGCCGGAAGGTCCAGTCGATCTGCCGCTCGCGCCAGGTGGCCGCGAACCGCTCGGCAAGGTCACCCACGTGCTCGCGAAGCGCCGCGTCGATGCCCAGCGGATCCACCAGGGTGCCGTACACGTCGAAGCCGATGAACGCCATGCCCGTCCTCCGTGCAGCGAGATGCTGTCCTTGCCGGGAATGGCAGGCAATCGCCGTGCATTCTTCGTCGTTGGCCGTGCACGGTCAGGAGGGGTGATGCGCGCGCGTGGCACGTTGCTGGGTCTCGTCCTGGGCACGGCGTCCTGGGCTGCCCCCGATGCGGGGACCGCCTCGGCCCCAGTGGAGCTCCGCCGGGCCATGCCCTTCGTGCAGGTGATGGTGAACGGCCGTGGGCCCTTCACATTCGGCATCGACACGGGCACCGGGACAGAGGCGCTCGTCGCTCCAGCGCTCGCCGAGACACTCTCGCTTCCCGCAGCGGGCACCATCGAGGCCGGCGACCCGAGCGGGAAGAACCCGCGGCAGCTCCGCCAGGTCAAGGTCGCCACGCTCTCGGTCGCGGGCGTGGAGTTCACCGGCATCACCGCAGGAGTGTACGCGCCCTCGCAGGCGGAGGGCCGGTGCGACGGCATCCTCGGCTTTCCGCTCTTCCGCGACCGGCTGCTGACGATCGACTACCCGGCCTCGCTGCTGCTCCTGGGGACGGGAAGCCTCGCGCGCTCGGCGGACGGGACCACCGTGCCCTTCCGGACGCCGGACGGCGTGCCGGTGGTGGACCTCGCCGTCGGAGGCGAGAACGTGCCGGCGGTGGTCGACTCGCGCGGCTCCGGTCTCGCCGTGCCCGCGACGCTCGCGCCCAAGCTGAAGATCTCCGGTGAGCCGGTGGTGATTGGCCGCGGACGCACCATCTCCGGCGAGTTCGAGGTGCGCGGCGTGGACCTCGCGGAGGACGTTCGCCTCGGGGCGTACACCTTCCAGCGCCCGTTCGTGGCCCTCCACCCCGAGTTCCCGATCGGCAACCTGGGCGGCATCGTGCTCCGCGCCTTCGTCGTCACCTTCGACCAGCGGTCGAGGCTCCTCCGCCTCGAGGCGCCCGAGAAGACGATCGTCCTGCCCCGCCCACGCCCGCGCGCGGCGCCGGATGCCGGAGCGCCGCAGCCCGGACGCTGAGACGGACTCCGCGGATAGGATGCGAGGCCGTGCCGGCTCCGTCCGCCGAGGCCCGGAGGATCCGCGGCGAGTACTTCACCCCGCCACCCCTGGTGGAGGCCGTGCTCGCCCTGGCCGTGCCGCACGTCGGCGCAGGACCGCTCACGGTCGTCGATCCTGCCTGCGGAGACGGGGCGTTCCTCGGTGCAGCTGCCCGCGCGCTTCCGCGGGCACGCCTCCACGGCCTCGAGCTCGATCCGGCACACGCGGCCACCGCGCGCCGCTCGGCGCGGGGAGCGCGCGTCCTCGCCGCCGATGCGCTTCGCGGGGGCTGGGAGGCTCTCGTCCGGACACTCCCCGGCGACGGGGAGGAGCTGTGGCTCGGGAACCCGCCCTACAACGGGACCTCGCCGCTGCTGAGGCACCCCTCCGCCTACCGTTCGCTGCGCGCGCGCCTCGCACTCGACGACGCGCTGCCTCCCGGGACCAGCCTTCGCGACGATTACACCTTCTTCCTCCTCCTCGCCGCGGAGCGCCTCTCCGGCCGTCCGGGCGTGCTGGCGTGGGTGACGTCGGCCACGCTGCTGGACGCGTTCCTCTATGCGCCACTGCGGCGGCGACTCCTGGACCGCCTCGCGCTGCGCGAGGTGGTGGACCTCGGCGCGGGCGTCTTTCCCGGCACCCGTGTCCGGACCTGCATCACCGTCTGGCGCAGCCGGCGCGGACCCGCGCCCTCCCCGCGCTTCCGGACCTGGGCACCGGGACACGGATCGGTGGAGAGGGCTCCGGCTCGCCCCCTCGCCATCGACGGGCCCGAGTGGAGCCTCCGTCCCGTCTCCGCGGAGGCCGCCCGTCTCGATGCGCTCTGGCGGGCGACCGGTGAGCCGCTGGACGTGCTCGTCCCGCTCAGCTGCACCGGACTGAAGACCCGCTTCGACGAGCTGCTGGTCGACGACGATCCAGACCGGCTCCTCGCCCGGGTCGATGCCTTCCTCCGGGCCCGGGACCTCGGCCGCTTCGCACGGGCGCACGGCATTCCGGCAGGGCTCCTCCCCAAGCTCCGGGCGCTGCGGCGCGCGCGGGGGCTACCCTCACACGCCGACCGCGCCGCGCTCCGCCCGTTCCACCGCTGGGCGGGCGCACGACACCGCGCCGGGCTCTCCGACGACAGCCGCGCCTTCTGCTACCTGGACCGCCGTCTCATCCCGCGTGGAGACCATCGGCTCGTCGGCGCGTTCGATCCCCACGCCGGGGGCTGCAAGCTGGTCTTCAACGTGCGGGAGCTGCCGCTCGCGGCCACCGTGCTCGAGACGCCGGGATGCATCCCCGCCCACCGGCACACGCGCTTCGCCCCGCTCCTCGTCCCCGAGCGTGTCCGGAGCGAGGGGACCCGGGCCGGACGCTCTGGCAGGCCCCTCGGGCCGCCGGTGCCCAACCTCTCCCCGGCCGGGCTCGCCTGGGCGGCCCGGGTGGGCGGTCCCCGGGAGGGGTTCCG
>CAZDSB010000190.1:0-5389 GCA_964507515.1 uncultured Myxococcaceae bacterium | reverse complement strand
CCAGCTTCCCGGCGAGGTCCACCACCAGATGCGGGGCGTCGAACGGGCGGGCCGGCGCGACGACGTCCAGGTCCGCGGCCGAGGCGACCCGCTGCAGCTCCGGATCGAGCCGCCCCGCGCGGCGCATCCGTCCGAGCACCTCCTGCATCGCCCGGCTCGCCGCCTCCGGGTCTCGCCACGGGTCCACTCGCGCCGGAGAGCGGGCGATCGCGGCGAGGAGCGCCGCCTGCCCGACCGAGAGCGTCCGCGCCGGGCGGCCGAAGTAGGCCTGCGCCGCGGCCTCCACGCCGACCAGGTCGTGTCCGAGCGCGACCCGGTCCAGGTAGGCGCGGAGGATGTCCTCCCGCGACAGATGGGCGGTGAGCCGCAGCGCCCACAGCGCCTCCCGGGCCTTGCCTGCCAGCGTCCGCCGCCGGGGGACGAGGAGCCGCGCGAGCTGCTGGGTGAGGGTGGACGCGCCGCTGACCACCCTGCCCGCCTTGACGTTGCTCGCCGCGGCGCGCACCAAGGCGAGCGGATCAACGCCCGGGTGCCACTCGAATCGCCTGTCCTCCGAGGCGATGAACGCATCGCGCAGCGCCCGGGGCACGGGCGCATCCTGAGGGAGGGAGGTGCTCCGGAATGCTCGCGGCGAGGGAAGCTCGCGGAGCAGCTGCCCGTCGCGGTCGAGGATCCGGACGCTCAGCGTCCCGTCCGGGTCGAGGAGTCCCCGTGGCAGCGGCCAGGCCACGAAGAGGAGGGCGCCGCCGAGGACCGCGAGCGGAAGGCCGAGCAGCACGCGGCGCAACCGCCCCGCTGACCTCACGCGGGAGGCGGCATCCGCGACCCGGCGGCCCAGCGAGCGCGCCGCGCCCCTCGTGCTCGCGAGGAGCTTGGCCGGTCGATGGAGGAACGCGCTCATCGCGGACGGACGGGGGGCCGGTCAGCGGCCGGCGACGCTCCCCTCGTCGAGGACCTGGAAGGTGCTGCCGTCCGAACGACCGAAGACCTCGGGCGCGTACATCGCCTCGGCCCGGGCGGGGACCAGGAGGAACTCGCCCGGCGTCGTCGCCCGCGCCACCACCGACACGGTGTGCACTCCGGGCGGCAGCTCGTTGGAGAAGAACAGCGCCCGGTCGTCGCGCAGCTCGGTGTGATTGAACGGGTTCCAGAACCCGAGGACCCAGGGCGGCACGCCGGCCTCGCGTGCGTCCTCCATCTCGTCGGTTTCGGTGTCCGCCGAAGGCTCTCCGCGCGACAGCCGCGCGGTGGTGGCCAGCGAGGTGTCCACCGCCTCGAGGCCGGCGGGCAGCGGGATCTCGAGCGCCACGTTGGTGCGTGCCTGCGGCGTACCGACCCGGACCTTGATGCGCACCAGCTCGCCCGCGCGCACCGACCGGAGCTGCCCTCCGCCCCCGTACGGCTCGACCCACCGCTGGACGACGAGCCCGCGCTCGAGCGCGTTGCGCGGCATCTCCATCGGCGCGTACCGGAGCACGGCGGTGTACGACAGCATCCCGGCCTTGCCGTCGCGCAGGAACTCGAGGGCGGAGGACTTCCCGAGCGCGGGGAGCTGCGCCATCGACAGAACCGTCCGCCGCACGTCCATGCTCCGGCCGCGGAAGGTGGAGTCGGCCACCTGCTTGCCGCCGAGGAGCGCCTTCCCCACGAAGTCCGGCGCGTCCTTCTCACGCATCCGGACCACCTCGGTGAGCGCCATCAGCGCGAACGCCGACTCCTGGGTGGTCCTGTAGCGCCCGTCGGTCCCGCGGGCCTGCACCAGATATCGGGCCATCTTCCCCACGTACGGATGGTCCGGGGTGACGTCGACGAGCGTCTGCAGCGCGATGGCCGTGGTTCGCAGGTCGCTCGACCAGTCGGACTGGTAGGTGACCCCGTTCATCTCCTCGAGGTGGAGCGCGCCCGACTCCTCCTTGGCTCGGTCCATCAGCTCGGTCGTCAGCGCTCGCGCCGCGGCACGGTCTCCCCCGCCGATCCACAGCGCATCGGCGAGCATCGCCTTGCCGTACGCCGGAAGCTCCGCCCGGCGGGCGAAGAGCGCGGAGGCGCTCGAGCCCTGGGGTGCCCGCGTCCGCGCGAGCGCGTAGAGCGCGAAGGCCCGGGTGCCCGGATCCACCTCGCGCGCCCACCACGAGCAGGTCGGCACGTTGCCCGCCGCCACCCGGGTCAGGAACTGCTGACCGCGCTTCAGTGCGTCACGGTCCACGGGATAGCCGACCTCGGCGGCACGGCCGAGCGCGAGCACCGCGTACGCGGAGCCATGCGGCGAGCTGCAGCTGTCCGAGCTCCAGTATCCGTAGCCACCGTCGACGTGCTGGAGCGCCTCGATGGCCTTCACCGTCTTCGCCGCCACCTCGTCCGGATCCGTCGTTCCCCAGCGCGCGATGGCGTCAGGTCCCACCCACGCGCGCGTGGTGTCCGGCTTCCAGGGGAGCTTGAACACGCCGTGCAGCTCGCGGAGCGCCACGAAGGGCACCAGCCGCGAGGACATCTGCTCGAGGCAGCCGTACGGGTAGTCCACCAGCTGCCGCATCGCCTCGCCGTAGCCTCCGAGGACCGTCGAGGCCATCGTCACCTCCAGGCCGCCCACGTCGGGACGGACGCCGGCGGGCGTGGAGAGCTGCTCCCGGGCCGTGTCCTTCGTCTCTCCCGCCAGCGCCACCGCCTCGAGCTGCGTGGGGATGCGCACTGGGAGCCGTTGCTCCACGGCGTCCTGCTCGCCGCCACCGCTCACCGCGAACCGGAGCACGGCCTCGCCGGGACCGTCCGCGACGTAGCGGAACCGGACCTCGCGAGGCTTCCCCTCGGGCAGCGCCACCTTCCGCCTCGTCTCCCCCTCGAGCTTCAGCGGGCCGGTGGCGGTCGCCGTGACCTCGACCTCGGAGATCTTCCCCGAGGGCGCGTGGACGACGACGCCCGCCTCGACGGTGTCGCCCACCCGGGCGAGCCGCGGCAGGGCCGGCATCGCGAGGAGCGGCTTGGCGACCTCGATGCTGCTCCCGCCCTTTCCGCCACGGTCTCCGCGGTCGATGGCGATGGCCATGATGCGGTAAGTGGTCAGGTTGTCGGGCAGGGTGAACTCGACCTCGGCCTTCCCGTCCGCGCCGGTGACGACCGCCGGCGCGAAGAGGACCGTCGTCTTGAACTGCGAGCGGATCCCTCCTCCGCCCTCGGCGCCGCCGCCTCCGCCGGTGGTCATGCCCTTGTCGGCGTAGACGGTGCGGCGGACGAGGTGGATGAGCGGCTCGCCGATGCGCACCGACAGCCCACGCTCGGGCTGCAGCGCGTCCAGCGGATCCGGCGCGTCGTAGCCGGTGAGGCGCAGCACGCCCTCGTCCACTGCCCACACCGCGACCTCGGCCTGCACGGGCGCGCCCTTCCAGTCCGCGGTCCGGAGCGCCACCTTCACCTTCTCCCGGGGGCGGTACTTCGTCCGCTCGGACGTGACCTCCACCACGAGGCGCTTGCTCTTCCGCTCCACCTTGAGCTTCGCGTAGCCCACCCTGACTTGCGGTCTCCCGGGGTCCTCCCCCGCGTCCGGACCGTCGCCCTGGGCCACGCGGCCGCGCACCAGCATCACGCCGACGTAGACGTCCGGGATGCCGGCCTCGCCCACCGGGACCTCGAGCGTCGTGGCGGCTCCCTTGAGCCTCACGTGGCGAGCGGAGCTCACGCCCTCGCGCTCCACGGTGACCACCGCCTCCGCCGTCGGGAACGGGCTCTTCACCAGCACCCTCGCCGTCTCTCCCACGTCGTAGACGGCCTTGTCGGTGACGAGGTCGATGCGGTCCGAGTCGTTGCGCTGCCAGGAGACCCAGCCCTCGCCGATGACGTACAGCGAGCTCCGGGTGGTCTGGGTACGCTTGCTGCCGTCGGTGACCTCCGCCTGCGCGATGTGGAAGCCGGGCGCCTTCGGGGTGAAGGTGCAGGCCCCGGGCACCTGCTCGACCTTGACCGTGCAGGTGGCGACCTGCTCCTCCACCGGCTCGCTCAGGGTCTCCCAGCGGTCGCCGGCGGTCTTCTTGCGCACGAACTTCCAGTCGCGCCGCAGGACGGTGACCTTGACCTCGGCCTTCTGCCGCTTGCCGTCGGGAGAGACGGCGACCGCCTCCAGCGCGACGGGCTTCCCCACCTCGGCAAACCCGTCGACGCTCCGCTGGCGGATGCCAGCGTAGAGCGATGCCGGATGCACGTGGACCTCGGCGCGGTTGGCGATGCGCTGCCGGTTCACGTCTGCGACCTCGGCCTCGAGGGTGACCCGCGCGCTGCGTCCACCCGGGCTCTCCATCTTCCCGGCGGCGATCTCGAAGTTGCCCTGGGCGTCGGTCTTGCCCTCCCCCGCGCCGACGACCTCGGTGCTCGGCGCCGGGTTCTCGTCGCTCCACTCCCAGGTGGCGATGCCGAAGGCAAAGCCGGGGTTGTCGGGAGGCTGGAAGTCCTCGGTGGTCCGGGTTGCGGTCCAGCGGACCGTCGCACCGGGCATCGCGCCGCCGAAGAGGTAGCGGGCCACCATCCTGCCCTGGAGCGAGTCCCCGGTGACGAGCTCGCCCGACTTCGTGGTGACGTCCACCTTGAACTGGGGAGGCCGGTACTCCTCGACGCGGAAGGTGCCGCTCGAGGACACGTTGTCGGAGGTGACTTCGGCCACCGCGCGGACGACGTAGGTCCCCAGCGGGGCGCCGCCCTCGACCGGCACCTCGGCGGAGAAGGTCCCGAACTCGGTGAGGGGGACGGTCCGCGACCAGATCTCCTTGCCGCGCGCGTCGGTGACGGTCACGTCGGCCTGCGTCCCCTTTGCCGGGGTGGTGACGACGCCGAGCCGCCGGTAGCGGAGCATGCCCTTCACGTAGACCGTGTCCCCGGGCCGATAGATGCCGCGCTCGGCGGTGACGAAGGCCATCGACTGGGGCCGCTTGCCGTCCCAGGCTCCCTCGACGCCGAAGGCCCACGGGCCGAACCCTCCCGTCCAGTCGGCCAGAGTGACCCCGGTGTCACCCTCGAGCGACGCGGCGACCAGCGCGAATCCCGGCCCGCCGTCGAGGTCGCGGTGCCGGCGGCCGCCCTTGCGAGGACCGAGCAGCGTGGAGAGCCCGGGCACGCGCGCGAGCCCGTCGACGTCCGTCTTCCCCTGCCACTTCGTCGCGCCGTCGCCGTCGTAGAGGGCGAGCGCCGCTCCGGGGACCACGGTGCCGTCCGAGACGCGGGTGACCCAGACGATGCCCGAGGTGGCGCCGAGCTTGGTGTGCACCGCGAGATCGGTGATCTGCCCGGTCACCTGCTGCGTTCGCTGCCAGCTGTTCCGGGGGCCGATCTCGGGAGCGGTGGTGGAGAGGTGGAAGATGCCCGTCCCCTTCCCGGCGAGGAGCTCGCGGACCTTGATCGGCCGGGT
>CAZDSB010000189.1:0-7762 GCA_964507515.1 uncultured Myxococcaceae bacterium | reverse complement strand
CTGCTCACCCTCGGTCTGACGCTCGGAACCGAGCGTTCAGCGACTCCTGGCCGTCGGGTGCCAGCCACGGGTCCGGCTGAGCGGGCCTGCGTGGCGGTCGTGGCCGAGCATGCCGCCTGCGCGCTCCCGCCTCGCCCTGCGGAGCACGGATGGCCTCCCCCGGCCTCCCGGGTCCTGCGGTGAGCACCGCGTCCTGCTCACCGCATGGACCCAGGGACGCTCGATCCCTTCGAGGAGCTCGACGAGCGACCCCTCCGCGAGAGGACGCCGTCGAGGGACGCAGGTCCAGCTCCACCGAGGCCCAGCGCCACCAGCCCGGAAAGGTAGAGAAGATTCAGCTCGTAGCCGATGGGACCGAACCTCGCACCCGTCGGGGTGAGGGCCTCGAGCCGGATCGAGGAGAAGCCGTAGCGGAGATGGACCCCGAACATCGCGGTCAGCATGACCATCGCAAGCGGAGCGACGAGGGGCGTCACGGCCAGCCCTACCATGAGGCAGAGACCACCGCCGAGCTCGAGGAGCGAGGTCACCCACGCTGCGACGTTCGGCAGAGGCACTCCGAGCGTCTGGAGGATGACCGCGAAGTGCTCCGGTCCCCTTCCGAGCTTTGCCAGCCCATGGGCCGCGAAGCCGAACCCGACCATGAGGCGGACCGGCAACAGGGCCCACCGTCCACGCTCATCCCAGATCGTTCTCACCGTTTCGCACCCTGGAGCGCCCATGGCACATGGAGCGCGCTCCTCGATGAAGGGACGCGCGGCGCCGAGCGTTCGGTTCCCGGGACGAGAGCCCTCTGCACGCGCGACATTCCACCGCCCGTTCAGCGGTTGCGCCCGTACTTCTCGTGCGACGACACCCACTCCAGCGAGGAGATGGCAGCAGCGAGGGAGATCTCGCCCGCGAGCGCCACCCCGGCCACGATCTCCGCCAGCTTGTTGACCTTGCCCTGGCCGTGGCAGCCCAGGATCCCGAGGCATTCCGACTGCGTCGGCAGCTTCGTTCCGCCCCCATGCGTCGCGACGATCAGCGAGGGGATCGTGATGGACAGGTACAGATCCTTTTCCGGCGTTACCTCGGTGTAGACGATGCCCGCGGAGCCCTCCGCCACGTTCGCGACGTCCTGACCCGTGGCAATGAACATCGCGGCGATCGCATTGGGGCTGTGAAGTCCGTTGTTATTGGCGCCGGACAGGATGGCGCCAACGTTGGCAACCCCCCAGTGGTACTGCAGGCTTTCCGGTTCCACCCGCATGACCTCCAGCAGGGCGTCTCGCTTGATGACGCATTCGGCGGTCACCCGCTTGCCGCGGGTTCGCATGAGGTTCACCTGCGAAGACTTCTTGTCGGTTGCCAGGTTGGACTCGAGATAGAAGCGCCTGACGGTGCTGTTCTGCTCGAGGATCCAGCTGCACGCGGCGAAGGTTGCCCGACCCACCATGTTCTGACCGGCGGCATCGCCGGTGGAGAAGTTGAACCGGAGATAGGCGAACCTGCTGGCCAGGTAGGTGTCGATGTACTGGAGCCTGCCGAAGTGCGTGGTGGCCTCTGCCTCGTGCCGGATGTCGTCCAGGTGCTGGGTCACCCAGTCGCGGAACGCTCGAGCCTCGCGTGCCGTATCGAAGACGAACACCGGTGCCCGCTGCATGTGATCCGACTGGACGGTGCAGATGACTCCGCCCGAGAGGTTCAGGAGCTTCATCCCCCGGTTGTAAGACGCCACGAGCGTCCCCTCGGTGGTGGCGAGCGGGATGATGAACTCCCCCTGAGCGTGCTCGCCGTTCACCCTGAGGGGGCCGGCGAAGCCGATGGGCACCTGGGCCACTCCGGTGAAGTTCTCGATGTTCCCCTTGGTGACCTGCGGATCGAAGGAGTAGCGATCGAGGTGCTGCAGCTTCACGCCGCTGAATGTCTCGATGAATCGCTGGCGCTCCCTGACCACCTCCGGGGTGCAGTTGTCCTCCTTCGAATACGGCACGGACCGTGGCCGCTCGCGCTGCTGCCCCACGTGGTCCTTGACCTTGACCGACAGACCGCCAAATCCCTTCACCTCGATGGCGATCTCGATCTCGTATGTTCCCTCCGGGAGCACCTGCCCCGGGGCCCGGAGCTGCGCACTCTTGCCGAGAGGAAATCTCTCCGGGCGGTCCGCCGTGATGTCGGTCGCACGCCGCCAGCAGCCATCACCCATGTCCACCTGCAGCTTGCCCGCGGGGATCTCCAGCTCGCCGATGCGTACCCCGACGATGCGAGTGAGCGTGACGTCGCTGAGGCGGTTCTTGAGGCTGAGCTGGGCCCCCTCGGCCGCGTTGGTCAGGGAGCCGAAGGTGTAGAGCTGCCGGAGCAGGAGCTGGGGGATCCTCATCGGGTGTCACACGGTGTGCGCGTGAACGGGTGCCTTCCCGGCGGCGAGCATGCCGAACCCAACGGCGAAGATGCCGTACAGAGCCACTGTCAGCCAGCCAAGTCCGTTGCTCGCACCGGACAGGACGCTGTGGAGGGAAACGAGAGTTCCCAGCGTGGCAACCACCGCGATGCCCAGGATGAAGGCTCGCAGGGCCTCTGAGGGGGCGGCGGCGCGCGCCAACCAGCCCATGACGCCGAGCCCGATGAACGCCCCTCCGAGGAGTCGCGCCATGGCAGCGCCCCCGGGGTCGGCGGTGATGCCGTAGGCCGCAAGGAACGTCACCGGAACGAGCAGGAGCGCCAGCCCGAAGAGCCATGTGACGAAGGCGTGGAACGTGAAGAGAGTCTTCATGGGATCCTCCGTTGCACCGCAGCCAGTTCGCGCACCGCGCCCCATGGCGCAGGAGCTGCGGGACAGGCGTGCGGATGCCCTCGGCAATCCGTCAGTTGGATCGCCGGTGTGTAGCGTTGCATCTCATATGCCTGGCCAATGCGAGTGTTGGCCCAGCAATTGCGTGAGACGAGAGCCGGGAAGGAGTCGGAACGTTCTATGCGCAAGACCATTGAGATTCCCCGCGAGCGCTGGGCGGAGTACCTGGACACCCTGAGCAATCGCGAGCAGGACCACGCAGTGCGCATCGAGGTCGAAGGCCACGAGCTCGGTGATCAAATCCTCTCGAGCAGATTTCCTCTCGTCGGCATCTCTCTCGAGAAGAAGGGCTCGGAGAAGAGCGCGATCGAGGTCACGGTGGCGGACAGCAAGCGGAGACAGACGCTCACCCACCTCATCGAGAAACCCGAGCACGTCTACGTCGAGCAGGACGGCGAGCGCGTGTGTTGCATCGACATCGAGGACCGCGCCCAGGTCAAGACGCTGATCTTCTTCGACGGGTGAGAGCGAGGGCGGAGCCGGCGCCAGGCACCGATGCCTGGGAACCCTCGCGCGCTCTCGCAAGGCTGCCTCCCTGGTAAGGAGACCTTTCATGGAGTGGGACTACGCCATCGTTGGCTCCGGTTTCGGCGGCAGCGTCTGCGGGCTTCGCCTCACGGAAAAGGGCTACCGCGTCCTCATGCTGGAGAAAGGCCGCCGGTTCCGCGCCGAGGACTTCCCCCGTTCCAACTGGAATATCCGTCGCTGGCTCTGGCTGCCGACATTCGGCTGCCGCGGCATCTTCAAGATGACCTTCCTGCGCCACGTGACCGTGCTCTCGGGCGTGGGCGTGGGCGGAGGCTCTCTCGTCTACGCCAACACCCTGCCCACCCCTGAGGACGATTTCTTCGCCGCGCCCTCCTGGGGAAAGCTTGCCGATTGGAAGAGCGAGCTCGAGCCACACTATGCGACCGCACTGCGAATGCTGGGCGCGTCGCAGTACCCGCATCAGACCTATTCCGACGAGGTGCTGCGCGAGGTCGCCAGGGACATCGGCCGGGCCGATCAGTTCCGTTCGACGCGCGTGGCAGTCTATTTCGGCGAGCCGGGGAAGACGGTCCCCGACCCATACTTCAGCGGTGAGGGTCCCGACCGCGCCGGGTGCATCGAGTGCGGCGGGTGCATGACCGGTTGCAGGCACAATGCCAAGAACACGCTGGACAAGAACTACCTCTACCTCGCCGAGAAGCGCGGGATGAAGGTCGAGCCCGACACGGAGGTGACCTGGGTGAGCGAGCTCGAGGGCAAGGGCTATCGCGTCGACATCGTCTCGGGCCACGCTCTGTTCGGCAAGCGCCGGCAGTCGTTCACCGCGCGCAACGTGATCTTCTCCGGAGGAGTCCTCGGCACCGTCCCGCTCCTGCTCGAGCTCAAGGCGAGCCCGCGCGGGCTGCCGCGACTGTCCGGACGGCTGGGCTCCTTCGTCCGCACCAACTCGGAGTCGCTCATCGGCGTGACGACCCGCGCCGACCGTGACCTATCCGAGGGGATCGCCATCACCAGCATCCTTCACACCGACGAGCACTCGCATGTCGAACCCGTCCGCTACGCCAAGGGATCGGGTTTCTTCCGCCTGCTGATGTCGCCTCACGTCCCGGGCGAGAGCGCGCCCTCGCGGCTCCTGCGCGCGGTCGGGGCGCTGCTCCGCCATCCGGTCCGCTTCTTGCGCGCCTATCTGGTCGACGACTGGGCGAAGCGGACGATGATCCTGCTCTTCATGCGCACGCTGGAAGGACATCTGCGCCTGCGCCTGGGGCCACTCGGACTGACCACCGCCCTCGCCGAGGGCCCGGCGCCGACGGCGGCCATCCCCGAGGCGACCGCCCTGGCGCACCGGGTGGAAGAGAAGATCGACGGCTTCGCCGAGAGCCTCATCAGCGAGACGGTCCTGGGCACTCCGACGACCGCGCACATCCTCGGCGGCGCCTGCATGGGAGCGAGCGCCGGTGAGGGCGTCATCGACGACAAGCACCGGGTCTTCGGCTACGAAGGGCTCTACGTGATCGACGGCTCGGCCATCTCCGCCAATCCAGGAGTGAACCCCGCGCTGACGATCACCGCACTGGCGGAGCGGGCGATGTCCTTCATTCCTCCAGCGTCGGCGTAGCTTCGAGCGCTTCCGGGCAACCGTGGTGGAACCAGGCGGCGTCGCGCCCTCGGCCGCCATCGAGAATCCGCTCTCGCAGGCTGGCGTCGGCGGCGGCGGGGTGTCATCGTGCTTCCGCGACTTCGCGCCAGAGGTCCCGGATGGCCTCGCTCTCGCCCCGTTCCACCCACGCCGTAGAGTCGCTCGCCGCTCGACTCCCACGACCGCTCCAGCCCCTGGCAGCGCTGGCCACCAATCTGTGGTGGTCCTGGCACCCCGAGGCCGCCGCGCTGTTCGAGGCGGTCGATGCCGACCGGTGGGAGCGTTCGGGCCACAACCCGGTCAAGCTGCTCCGGGACACGAGCGTGCTTCGCCTCGAGCAGCTGTCCGGCGACCCCGGCCTCGTGAGCCGGGTCGCGGCAGTGGCCGGCGCGCTGGAGCAGGAAGTGGCCCGCCCCTTCGGCACGGCCGGCGCCGCCTCCGTCGAGCACCCGGTCGCGTTCCTCTGCGCCGAGTTCGGCCTTCATCCGTCGCTCCCCATCTACTCGGGAGGCCTCGGCGTGCTCGCCGGCGACGTCCTGAAGCAGTCCTCGGACACGGGTCTGCCGATGGTGGGAGTGGGCCTCTTCTATCGCCGGGGCTTCTTCCACCAGCGGCTGGACCGCTCGGGCTGGCAACACGAATGGTGGAGCAACGCCGAACCCGAGGAGCTACCGCTCCAGCTCGAGGTCGACGACCGGGGTGAGCCGAAGATCGTGGAGCTGACGCTCCGCGACCATGCGGTACGCGCGCAGGTCTGGCACGTACAGGTCGGGCGAGTGCCGCTGTTCCTGCTCGATACCGACGTGCCCGGAAACGAGCTGGTGGACCGGTGGATCACCTCGACGCTCTACGTCGGAGACCGGACCTTCCGCGTGATGCAGTACGCGGTCCTGGCGATCGGAGGGCTCCGCGCGCTCGGGGCGCTGGGAATCGTCCCCGCCATCGTGCATCTCAACGAGGGCCACGCGTCGCTCGCCGCCCTGGAGCTCGCCCGCGAGGGCATCCGGTCCGGGCTGCCCTTCGAGCGCGCGCTGTCCGAGGCGCGCCAGCGAGTGGTCTTCACCACCCATACCCCGGTGGCGGCCGGCAACGAGCACTACGGGCAGGAGGAGATCCTCGCTCTCCTCGGCCACCTTCCCGGTGAGCTCGGAATCGAGCGCAGCACCTTCCTTTCGCTGGCCCGTCCTCCCGGCGGGGACACCTTCGGTGTGAGCGAGCTCGCGCTGCGGACCAGCCGGAGTGCCAACGCAGTCAGCGCCCGGCACGGCGAGGTCGCCCGCCGGATGTGGAAGGAGCTGGACGTCCCCATCACCCACGTGACGAACGGCGTCCACGCGCCGACCTGGATGGCTCCCGAGCTGCAGACGCTCCTGGACCGCTGGCTTCCTCCCCGCTGGCGTTCAGGCGACGCGCAGGCCTGGGGTGCGGTCGAGGCCGTTCCCGACGCCGATCTGTGGGGGGTACGCAACGCCCTGCGGGCGCGGCTGGTGGACTTCGTGCGACGGAAGAGCGTGAGGGACCGTCTGGCTCGCGGGGAGCCCATCTCCTACGTGGAGGCGGCGGCACGCACCTTCGATCCCGGGGTGCTCACCGTTGGGTTCGCCCGGCGGGTCGCCGGGTACAAGAGGCTGGAGCTCCTCGTCCACGACGCCGCACGTGGCATTGCGCTTCTCCAGGGACCCCGGCGGCTGCAGCTCGTCATCTCCGGCAAGGCGCACCCCTCGGACGACGGCGCCAAGCGCCTGGTCCAGCGCATCTTCGAGCTGAAGGACGTCGCCGGTGCGCAGGGGTACGTCGCCTTCCTCGAGGATTACGACATGGAGATCGCGCGCCAGCTGGTGGCCGGGTGCGACGTCTGGCTCAACCTGCCCCGCGCACCGATGGAGGCCAGCGGGACCAGCGGGATGAAGGCCGCCCTCAATGGAGGCCTGAACTTGAGCGTGCTCGACGGCTGGTGGCCGGAGGCCTACGACGGCAGCAATGGCTGGGCGCTGCCGGCCGACGAGATGCCGGACGAGGCGAGCCAGGATGCGCGCGACGCCACCCGGCTCTACGAGCTGCTCGAGCGCGAGGTGGTGCCGGCCTTCCACGATCGCGATGCAGCCGGGATCCCGGTGGCCTGGGTCCGACGCATCAAGGCCTCCCTGCGCACGGCGGGGGCAGGCTTCACCGCCGCGCGCATGATGTCCGAGTACGCGCAGCGCGTGTACGCCCGGTAGGTGGGCTCCAGGCGCTGGACCCGCTACCCGAGCCTCGCCTTCAGGTGGTCACCCACCCGGAGAGCATTGGCGATGATGGTCAGTGCCGGGTTCACCGCCGAGCTCGACGGAAAGAAGCTGCCGTCCACCACATAGAGGTTCTCGACCTCGTGCGCCCTGCAGTTCACATCCAGCGCCGAGGTCCTCGGGTCACGTCCGAAGCGAATGGTTCCGTTCTGGTGCGCGACACCGGCGAGCGGGATGCGCTGCCCGAGGAACAGGTTCCGGGAGAACAGTCCCTGATGACATGACTTGCCGTGTACCGGGCAGCTGCGCTGGGCCTGGAGGAACGCCTCGAGCGTCTTGATGAGCTGCCGGTGACCCTCCTGGTTGTTGGGCCGGTACGAGAGGACGATGTTGCCTTCCCGGTCGAGGCTCACGCGGTTCTCTGGATCGGGCAGGTCCTCCGAGGTGAGCCAGAAGTCGAGCGAGTGTCGTGCCATCAGCTCGAGCGTCCAGCCCGGCGCAATGGCCGGTGCACCCGCGCTCAGCGTCGCCGCGTCGAGCTTGCCGACGAAGGAGATGTGACCCATCGGGTACGGG
>CAZDSB010000188.1:0-3685 GCA_964507515.1 uncultured Myxococcaceae bacterium | reverse complement strand
CCTCGAGGCCCTCTTCGAGCAACCGCTGCGCGCCTTCTGCGGGCGCAACATTCGCAACGGACCGCTGCTCTGGAAACGGCTCAACCCGGCCAGCTGGCCCCGCCTGCTCTCGTCCAGCTTCAGCGCCACCGACTTCCTCGTGTCCGAGTATCAGCGGCTCCTCGGAACGGTCCGGCTCAGCGCCCTTCCCACCCACCCGCACTTCGTCTTCTGCGCCGCGAACCTCCAGACCGGAGTGAGCTTCGAGCTCTCGGCGCAGTCCATCGGCGACTACGTGCTCGGATACTCCGAACCAGGCCAGCTCACCCTCGCCGAGGCGGTGGCGGCGTCCTCCTCGTTTCCCTTCGCCTTCCCCCCGCTGGTCCGGGCGGTGGACGTCGACGCGTTCACCGGCGGCGACCGGAAGGCGATGGCGGCCGGCTTCCGCCCCGGACCGCGGGTGGCGCTCACCGACGGCGGTGTCTACGACAACATGGGCCTCGAGCCGGCGTGGAAGACTCACGCGACGGTGCTGGTCTCGGACGGGGGGACCCCCTTCGAGATCCAGGCGCGCACCCGCACCTGGCTCGTTCCGCGATTGCAGCGCTCGTTCCAGGTCGTCGCGAACCAGGCGCTCGCGGTGCGCAAGCGCTGGCTGATCTCCGCTTACCTGCGGGGTGTGTACGGGGGTGCCTACTGGGGCCTGGGCACCGACCGTGACGAGTACCAGCAGGCCGGGGGCGCGCGGCCCGCGGGCTACTCCGGGCGAGTCCTAGACCGGCTTCGCCTCGTGCGGACCGATCTCGATCGCTTCTCCCCCGCCGAGCAGTCCGTGCTGATGAACCACGGGTGGGCGCTGGCCGGCGCCGCGCTCGGACGGTGGGGAGCGGCCCTCGTCACCCAGCCGTCGCCTGCCGTCCCGCCCGATCCCGCGCTCCTGGACGCGGACGCCGCGCTGGCAGCGCTGGCGACCAGCGACCGTTTCCGGTTCTTCGGCCACTGAGCCGCGCCTGGAGCGCGCTTCGCCGACGGAGTCCACCCGGGCCGGCCGGCCCCGCCGACGATCGTTGACTGGGGACGTCCTTCGACGTGAATCTCGGCCTTGGCTCCGAGGACCTCGACCTCGTTGCCTCGAGGGGAGCTCGACGTGAATCTCGCCTACCCCGGACGATGGCGGATGCATCGACTCGCGACGGCGGCTCTCGCCCTCGTCGTCCTGAGCCCTCCCGCACGGGCTGCGCCCGTCGAGGAGATTCCCGCCACGCCGCTCCGCCGGAGCCTCGGACCTCATCTCTTCCTCCCACGGGACGGCGTCCCGGACCCGTTCACCGCCAGCTACATCGCGAGCAGCTCGGGCATCGCCACCGGGAGCGCGAAGGGCCCCACGTTCGACCTCAACGGCCAGCCGGTGAACCTCGAGGACTACAAGATCCTCAGCTACTCGCAGCTGTTCGCCGGGCAGTGGGGGATCGCCGACTTCTGGGCGTTGCGCCTCCGCATCCTGGGGAGCGTCTACAGCGGCACCAACGCCCCCGGCTTGGTCGGGGTCGGAGTGAACGGGCTGGTGCGCGGAAGCGTCGGTACGACCCTCGGGTTCCAGATCGCCGAGCGGCTCCGGCTCGGCCTGGTGGTCGACGTCACCTGGGGACCCTCGGTGGCGGTGAGCATCCTCGACACGATCCGGGAAAGCGTCTCATCGGGGAACGTCAACGCCCTGGTGGACAACTCCTACTCCACGACCGTCACGCCGACACTCTCTCTCGCGTGGACCCTCGCCCGGGGGTGGGGCGCGATCTTCAACGCGACCTACGCCAACGGCGTGGTGGAGGTGAACCAGGGAAGCAGCGACGCGGACATGGCCGTGCTCCAGGCCGCAGTGGAGGTCGACCTCCGCGAGCTGGGCAGCATCCCGCTGGGGATCGGCGCCGACTACAGCGCCGGCTACAGCCTGGGGCGGGCGCGCTTCCGGAGGTACGTCGCGGGCCTAGGATTTTTCTACACCGGCCGCCCCGGCCTGACCGTGGGGCTGGATCTGGCGTACCGGCGCGCGCCGCTCGGAAACCAGGACGTGTTCGTGAGCTCGTTCTCCGGCACGTTCACGCTTCGCTACACGTTCGACTGAGGATAGGACCTAGGTCCACCTGGCCGGCCGGGGCCCCGATGGGCTGCAGTCTGGAGGAACATGAAGATTCTGAACGCTGCGCTGGCGACGCTCCTCGTGCTGGGGTGCGCGCCCACCAAGATCGAGAACACCTGGACCGCCGGCCAGCCGCCGCCGCAGCCGATCCAGAAGTTCGCCGTCTTCGCCGTCACCGGCTCGCCCTCGGGCCGCATCGCCTACGAGGAGACGCTGACCACCCGCCTCAAGGAAGCCGGGCTCCCGGCCGTGCCCGGGTACGACCTGGTCACCTACGACGAGCACCCCTCCAAGGAGGAGGTGTTGCGGCGCCTCGCGGACAAGCAGATCGACGGGGCGCTGGTGAGCCGCATCGACCGGCGCACCACCAAGACCGAGAGCAGCCCGGTCTGGGTCGGAGGCGGCGTTCCCACCATGGGGTTCTACGACTACTACTACTACCCCGTCGCCGTGGGCACCTACACCACCGAGACCAACGAGTTCGTGGTCGAGACCGTGCTCTACGATCTCCGCGACAACAAGCCGTACTGGGCCGCCCGCAGCAACACCAGTCGCACCGCCCCGGTGAAGTTCGCCAACGACATCGCCAAGCCGGTGGCCGACTCACTCAAGGAGTCGGGGCTCTTCTCGAAATAGACGCCCTAGAAGCGGACCGACAGCCCACCGGTGAAGTCGAACTGGGCGAAGGGAATCCCGCCCGAGAGTCCGACGCTCGCCCCGCCGGTGCCCACCCAGAAGCCGCCGCCGCTGAAGTACACCGGCACCAGCGCCCGGGCTTCGAACCGCAGGCCGATCGCCTCGGTCAGCCACACCTTGAACCCGAGGCCCGCCGTGAACGCGAAGCGGATCTGGTCATCGCCGCTGAGGGTCGTTCCGTCCTGGAAGCGGACAGTGCTGGGGTGGATGATGACCATGCCCGCGGTGACCGCGCCGAAGGGCTCGATCCGCCCGAGCGGGCGGCCGACGATGCCCCCGATCTGGATCCAGTGGAGGCCCACGGCGGCCGGATCGCTGCTGGAGATGGCCGGCGAGAACGATGCGAACCGGGCGTGGGTCGGCACGTAGGCGTAGAGGAGCTCCACGCCGTAGCCGGGGCGGATGGAGTAGTCGATGGTCCCGCCGTAATCGACCGCCCCGTCGATGACGATGTTCCCGTTGAAGGTGCTGGCGTCGGTGGAGACGGTCCAGCCGGCGAAGCCCCCGATCTCGATCTGCCCGCGCGAGGGCGGAGGCGGTGGCGGAGTGTACGCCGGCGGCCCGTAGCTCGGCTGGCCATAGACCGGCTGAGGCTGCGCCGGTGAGCCATATGAATTCGGCGGCGGCGTCGGCGGCCCGTAGGGGTTGGGCGGCGGCGCGGGCAGATAGCCCGGGGGCGGCGTCGTCTGCGCCCAGGCGGCTCCAGTGATCAACAGCGCTCCCAGCAGTGCCCAGCGAACCATGGCTTCGTCCCTCCCGGCCCTGGCGGTCGGTATCGCCCACACCGAGCCTCGCAGTCCCCGGAACCGTCGTCATCCGCGGTAGGACCTTGGTCTCATTGATCCTCGGGCCGGGGGGCGCGACGACGGCGCC
>CAZDSB010000187.1:0-14321 GCA_964507515.1 uncultured Myxococcaceae bacterium | reverse complement strand
CGAGCACCGGCTTGCGGAAGTCGGCCCGGTCGATGGTGGCCTGGAGGATGCCGTTCCCCGGACCGAGCTTCGTGTTCCCACCCGGGGCGAGGATGTCGAGGGCCTCTCCCCACGACGAGTAGGGCGCGAGCTGCCCGTCCGGCCCCACGGCGCCGACCGCGACCGCGCCGGCGTAGGCGGCCGGATACGCGACCTGGCCGATGCCGGCGTTCCCCGCGGCGCACACCACCACCGCGCCCTTCTGCCGGGCGTAGGCCACCGCCCGCTCCATCACCGCCGAATACCCGGGGCCGCCGAGTGAGAGATTCAGCACCTTCGCCCCGTGGTCCACCGCCCAGCGGATGGCGTCTGCGATGTCGGCCGAGTTCCCCATGCCCGCACGGTCCAGGACCTTGAGCGGCATCAGCTTCGCCTCGAAGGCGATGCCCGCGACGCCCACCCCGTTGTTGGTGCGCTGGGCGATGGTGCCGGCGACGTGGGTGCCGTGCCCGTTGTCGTCGTTGGGGTGCTCGGTGTCGTGGACGAAGTCGTAGCCGGGGACGAACCGTGCCCCGGCGAG
Organism: uncultured Myxococcaceae bacterium; assembly: GCA_964507515.1. GTDB lineage: Bacteria > Myxococcota > Myxococcia > Myxococcales > Myxococcaceae > RPRB01. The sequence goes on along the minus strand of CAZDSB010000187.1, from coordinate 13,762 downwards.
GTCTGGGACCTGCACGTACTCCTCGTGGTCCTCGTAGGCGATGCCGGTGTCGATGACCGCCACCACCACACCCTTGCCCCGCGAGCGCTCCCAGGCCTCGGGCATGTGGATCATCCGGAGGTTCCACTGCTTCGGGAACTCAGGGTCGTTGGGGGTGAAGTTCAGGGCCTGAACCTGGACGAGTGGCTCGGCCTCCTCCACGTCCGCGTCTCCGCGGATCCGGGAGAGCGCTCCCTCGACGTCCTCGACGCCGTCGGCGATGGCGATGCCGGACCGGGTGCCCTCCACCGAGTTGAAGTGGAGCGAGAGGCCCCAGCGGCGAGCGCGCTCGGCGACCTCCTCGGGCGGGGTCCCGTCCCGGAAGTCCACCACCAGCGCGTGCGGCACCGCCGACACTCCGGACGTGCCGCGCGGCGTCAGCTTGGTGTGCGCGGGAGAAGGCGCACAGCCGAGCGCGAGCATCAGCGCCGCGCCGCTCCAGGAATGCCACCACCTTGACCGCATCCAGGCTCCTTCCGCCCCGGGACAGGGCACGCCGTGTGAGTCATACGGCCCGGACGGTCTCCCATTGGGGCATCGACGCGTTTCTTCACGATTCCGGATGCTTGCCGGCTCCCTCCAGCCAGCGGAGCGCCAGCCGTCCAACGTCGGGCAGGTTCCGCTGGAACCGGCCGTCGGCGCCGGGAACGACCTCGACCCGTCCGCCGGCCTCGCCCACGGACGCGACCAGCCCCGCGCGTCCGGGCTCGTCCTCGCCGACGATGCAGACGACCGGCACTGCCGGCCGCGCGGCGAGGGCGGCGGGGGGCGGGCTGACCAGCGCGATGGCCACGATGCCCGGATGGGCGCCGGCCAGGCCGAGCGCCGTCACCGCCGACTCGCCCACCGCGGCCACGGCCACCTCCACCGTCGCGGCGTTCTCGCGGAGGAGCCGGAGCGCTCCGGCCGCGTCCTCGAGCCGCGAGGCCGCATCCCCGCGCACTCCCTGGCTCGCCCCCACGCCGCGGAAGTTGAAGCGGAGCACGGGGCGTCCGGCGCGCGCCGCGGCCCAGGCGAGCTCGGCGCACACCACGTGATCCATGGAACCGCCCTCGGGTGGCGGCGGGATCACCAGGACCGGCGGCGTCTTCGAGCCACGGTGCCAGAGCCCCTCGAGCACAAGCCCACCGACCGGAACCAGGGCCGGGCGCTCGAGGTACTGCCCGCGGCTCACCATGGCGTCACCCGCAGCACGAGGAACTTGAGGTAGCGGCCCTCGGGGAACTGGAGGCGAATGGGATGGTCCGGTGGCTGATAGCGCTCCTCGACCAGCGTCAGGTCGACGCCCGCCTTGAAGCCCGCCTCCTTCACTGCGCCCTCGAAGGCCTCGGGGGTCACCCGCGCCGAGCAGGAGGCGGTCACCAGCAGTCCGCCGGGAGCCACCACCTCCAGCGCCTGGCGGTTCAGCGAGGCGTATCCGTCGATGGCGGCCTCGACGGCACGCTGGCTCTTGGCGAACGCGGGCGGGTCGAGGACGACGAGGTCGAAGCGGCGGCCCTCCTCCCGGAAGGACGACAGGAGCGCGAAGACGTCCGCGGCGAGGAAGTCGTGGGCGTTGGGGTCCACGCCGTTCCGGCCGAAGTTCTCCCGCGCGAGCGCGATGGCGTCGGCGTCCTGGTCCACGCTGAACACCCGGGAGGCGCCCCCGAGCGCGGCATTGACGCTGAACCCGCCGGAGAAGCTGAAGCAGTTCAGGACGCTGGCCCCGTGCGAGAGCCGCCTCACCAGCGCCCGGTTCTCGCGCTGGTCGAGGAAGAAGCCGGTCTTCTGTCCCCGGCGCACGTCCACGCCGAAGCGAACTCCGCGCTCGCGGATCTCCACCGGATCGGCCGGTTCCTCCCCCCAGAGCAGGCGCCCCCCGGCGGCCGAGCGCGGCCCTTCCTCGTCGCCGTCCTCGCCTCCGAGCTGGTCCCTGCCGAGCACCGAGCGGACACCGGGGAGCGCGCGGAGGGCCTCGACCAGCATGCCCCGGACGGGGGTGAGCCCCGCCGAGTAGAGCTTGAGCACCACCGTGCCGGCATAGAGGTCCGCCACCACGCCGGGGAGCCCGTCCGACTCGCCGTGAACCAGGCGGAAGCTGTCGGTGTCGGTCCGGTCGAGGAGCCGCTCCCGGAGCTCCCACGCCGACTGGACCCGCCGGCGGAAGAACTCGCCATCGATGGCCTCCCGCACGTCCCGCGTAAGCACGCGAACGGCGATGGGGCTCAGCGGGTCGAAGTAGCCGCGGGCGACGAACTTCCCGCCCTCGGTGAGGTCCACCACGCTCCCCGGCGGGATGCGCGGCAGCTTCTCCACCGCCTTCCGGAACACCCAGGGGTGGCCCGCGCGGAGATGGCGCCCGAGACCGCGCTGCAGCTCCAGGCGGACCAGGTTCACCGCTGGCCTCCCTTCGCCCGGAGGACCGCACGGGCCAGCTCCTCGAAGCCGGCGCCCTCGGGTGCGCGGGTGACGAACCGGGGACGATGCGCCAGCAGCCCGAGCACCGTCCGGACGTTGGCCACGCCGACGCTGAGCGGAAAGGCGGCGAACAGGGGGGCGTCGTTCAGGCTGTCACCGACGTAGACCCAGCGGCGGTCGCGCGGGACGAGCGAGGCGCGGAACACGGACCGCAGGAATCGCCGCACCATCCACGCCTTGTCGAACGGGCCGATCCAGGCGTTCACGTGGACGCTGGAGCGCACGGCGTTCACCCCGCGCGCCGCGAGGAAGGCCTCGAGCCTCCGCGCAGCCTCCGGCCCCAGCCGGACCTCCTCGTTCACGTCGATGGCCAGATCCACCTCGGCATAGCGACTGTCCGTGGACATGCGCGCTCCGGGGACCGCGCGCAAGGCGGACCGGACCACCCGCGCGAGCCGCCGCCGATCCCGGGCACGGGCTGCCGCGGGTCGAGCGTAGGTCTTCCGGAGCGAGCCGCACGCGTCGAGCCGCACCGAGACACCGCCGTTCTCGGCGATGACGCCGGCGACCGGCAGGGTGCGGGCCCACGCCTCGGCGAATCCGGCCGGACGGCCGGTCACCAAAACCACCGGGACGCCCGCCCGGTCCAGCCGCTCGAGCGCGCCGACCGTGGACGCCCGGAGCTTGCCTTCGGTGGTGAGCGTCCCGTCGACGTCGGTGAAGACCGCCTCGACGCGGGAGAGGTCAGCCTCGCGGAGAGGTCGGGGCTCGGTCATCGGCGGCGGCGCACCCTACAGCGGAAATCGGTCGGGCGGCTCTGTCCTCGCCCTCGCGGCCGTTCCTCGCGTCGCTCGCGGTGACGGGACCCGAGGCCGCGTGCGTCACTCGCCCAGCGGAAGCCCGGCGAGCAGCGCCCGGAACTCCTCGACCACCGGGCCGACCTCGTCGGTGGGGACGAGCGCGAGGCTCTGCTTCCGCGCCCGGCGGAGGAAGTCGTCGAGCGGCTCGCTCCGCCCGTAGAGGCCGGCGGCGAGCTCGGCCGCCTCGGCGAGGGCGACCGCCGCCGCCCGTCGGTCGATGACCAGGAGCGCCTCGGCCTGCTCGAGCTTCACGCCGCTCCGGGCCCACACCTCGTGGTCGTGCCGGCGGAGCAGCGAGCGCTGGTTGACCACCATCAGGCTCTTCACCAGCTCGAGCACCCGCTGGCAGACGTCCATCACGTCCGCCTTCGACGGAAGCGGCTGGGCGGCCATGGCCCGGACCTCGTGGCGGTACTCGATGAGGCGCCGCTTGTCCTGGGCGCGGAGCGAGCGGTACGGGGCGGTCCGGCCGAACGCGTCCATCTCCTGCTCAAGGTGCTGCGCGTGCCACTGCACGTCCTCGGCGCTGGCCTGCCGGAGCTTGGAGGCGCGGGACTCGAGGACCCGCCGGAGATCGGCCACCGCTGCGCGCACCGTGACCGCGCCGGTGACCTCGTCGGCGAGGCCGGGCACCACCTCGGAGCGCTCGACGTCGGCGAAGGGCGCCACCAGGTCGAACACCAGGGTGCCGATGTGCTCGCGGAACCGGGTGCGGGAGGCCTGCACCTCGGCCAGGAGGTTCCACCGGTCGGCGACGACGGCCGGATCGCGGACCTTCGCGCCGAGGCCCTGCACCTGCTCGAACAGCTGGGCCGCCGACGACTCCAGGACGCGCTCCAGCTTTGCGCGAGCCGCGTCGTCGAGAACCGCGTCTTCCACGAGCGAGGCGAGCCCGCTGCTGCGCACTGTTGGCTGCACGGCCAGCTGGGTCCGTACGAGATCGATGAAGGCGTTGACGTCCCGGAGCGTCGCGGCGACCACCGGCGCCATCTCCTCCCAGGTGGAGAGGTCCTGGCTGTCGGTGGTGACCGGTGACTCGTACTGGAGGAGGTCGAGGTCGGTCAGCCGGGCGAGCGCAGACGCCGCACCGTGGCAGAGCTGATTGAGACGGGACGCCTGTGACTCCGGAACCGCGGAGAGCGCCGACTCGAGTGCGGGAGGAAGCAAGGGATCATCCGAGAGCTTGCACGGACTGCTCGCGCCGATCCATGTCACCAGCCATGCCTACATGGACCGCGCCTGGAGGAGTGCGCCTCCACTTTCGCGACGTGGGGAGTGGCCCGCCGGTGCTGCTCCTCCATGCGTTTCCGCTGAGCAGCGAGATGTTCGAGCCGCAGTGGTCCGTGCTCGCCGACCGGGCGCGTTTCATCCTTCCCGACCTGCGCGGATTCGGCGGGAGCAGCGCCGGGTCGGGACCCAGCGAGATGGGCCTGATGGCCGACGACGTGCTGGGCCTACTCGATCACCTCGGCATCGAGGCCGCGGTGGTGGGCGGCGTGTCGATGGGCGGCTACGTGTCGCTCGCGCTGCTCCGGAACGACCCATCGCGCGTGCGTGCGCTGGTGCTGGCCGACACGCAGAGCTCGGCGGACGACGCGGCCGCGCGTGCGCTCCGGGAGACCACGGCGCGAGAGGTGCTCGCCAGAGGACCGGCCGTCCTCGTTCCCCTGGCGGAGAAGCTGCTCGGGCCAGCCGCCTCACCCGAGGTCCGGGCGCGGGTGGCAGGATGGATCACCGCGTCGTCCGCCGAGGCGATTGCAGCGGCGCAGCGGGGAATGGCGCTCCGTCCCGACGCCCGCGACATCCTCGCGCGCTTCGGCGGTCCGGTGCTGATCGTGGTGGGCGCGGACGACGTCCTCACTCCGCCGCCGAAGGCACGGGCGATGGCGGAGCTGGTGCCCGGGGCCGAGATGGTGGAGATTCCTCGGGCGGGACATCTCGCGAACGTCGAGGCGCCCGACGCCTTCAACGCGGCGCTCGCTCGCTTCATCGACCGGGTGTGCTCGCCTCCGGCTCGTTAAGGAGGGGGCATGCCGCGCTTCCCGATTCCCCGGACCCTCGACGAGTCGGTCCACCCCGAGCGGATGGCGCTGCTCGTCTACGACATGCAGGTCGGCATCGTCCGGCAGATCGCCGACGGCGCTCGGGTGGTGGCACGGGTGCAGCGGGCGCTCGCGGCCGCGCGGGGGGCCGGGATGCGCGTCTTCTTCACCCGCCACATGTCCCTCCCGCTCGAGCTGATGGGCGCATCGCAGTACAGGATGGCGATGGCCTGGCAGCGGGTGGACAAGCCGGAGCTGGTGAAGCCCTGGTTCCTCCGAGACTCGCCGGGATTCGCGCTCGCGCCGGAGGTGCAGCCGCGGCCGACCGAGGCGATCTTCGACAAGCTGGCCATGTCCGCGTTCGAGGGGACTCCGCTCGAGTTCGCGCTGCGCGACTGCGGCGTGGTCGCTGTGGCCCTGGCTGGCATCGCGCTCGAGATCGGGATCGAGCCGACCGCCCGCCACGCGGCCGATCTCGGCTTCCTCCCCGTCCTGCTGGAGGACGCCTGCGGCGCAGGCCACCCGGAGGCCGCGGCCCGCTCGATCGAGAGCCTGCGCTTCGCCGGGGACTCGCTCTTCTCCGACGTGGACACGTTCGGTCGCCTCCTGGCGCCTCCCGGGCCGTCCGGAGCTCGCTGACGCCCTCCTCAAGCTCCGCGGCGAGCCGCTCGGCCGCCTCGCGACCCCGACACACCTCGGGGTAGCTCCTCCGGGCGAGGGTCGAAAATCCGCGCGCCCGGGCACTGGACGTGCTCTCGTCGCTGGTCGATGACCATCGCTCGCCCGACGCGGCGTGAGGTCCTCCTCGGCGGCGCAGTCCTGCTCTCGGGAACGCACGCCATCGCGGCACCGGTCCCCGCCCGGAAGCTGCGAATCGTGGTGGTGGGCGCGGGCATGGCGGGGATGGCCGCCGCGGACGCGCTGCTGACCCGGGGGCATGACGTGACGGTGCTCGAGGCGACGCTCCGCCCGGGCGGCCGGGTCCGCACCCTCCGCGAGCCGTTCTCGGACGGGCTCTTCGCCGAGGCCGGCGCAGGGCGGATCCCCAGCACCCACAGCCTCACCCGGCAGTACGTCCGCAAGCTCGGGCTGAGCCTTCGTCCCTACCGGCCGAAGGGGGTCGAGGTCTCCCGCTTCGGCGAGGACCGGTTCGTGGTCCGGCCCGGCGAGAAGCTCCTTCTCTCCAGGACCCAGCTGCCGCTCTCCGAGGCCGAGCGGAGCCTCGACGTCGAGGGACTCGCCCGGCGCTACATCGCCCGGTACACGAAGGAGATCGGCGCCATCCCTCCGGAGTCGTGGCCCCTCGCTGCGCCGGCCTCTCTCATCGACCGGACCCTGGAGCAGGTGCTGCGGGCCGATGGCGCCTCGCAGGCCGCGATCGATCTGCTGGCCTTCGGCTTTCCCAGCGATTCGGCGGCTGACTTCCTGCGCGACGCCTGGTCGCACGAGGCGCCCGCCCTGGACCACGTGGTGGGTGGGAACGACCGGCTCCCGACCGCGTTCGCCGCCACGATGCGGGAGCACATCAGGTACGGCACGCCTGTCGTGCGCATCCGGCAGAGCCCGGACGGGGTGGAGGTCGTGGCCGATGGCGTCCGGGCCGGCCAGACCTACCCGGCCGACCGGGTCATCGTCACCGCGCCGGCCCCGGCGCTCCGGGCGGTGGAGTTCGTCCCCGCGCTCTCGGCGCGAAAGGCCGACGCCATCGCGCACCAGGCGTACGGGGCGGTGACCCGGGTCTATCTCCAGTTCCGGCGCCGCTACTGGGAGCAGGCCGGTCTCAGCGGCTTCGCGAACCTCGACGTGCCCATGGAGGTCTGGAACGCCACGTTCGACCAGCCGGGCCAGAGGGGAATCCTCCTGGGGTACATGTTCGAGGCACTCGCCCGGAAGGTCGCGGCGATGCGTCCAGAGGAACGCATCCGCTTCTTCCTCGACCAGGCCGAGCAGCTCTTCCCGGGCGCGAACAACGAGGTCGAGGGCGGGGCGAGCTTCTCCTGGCACGAGCAGCCCTTCCAGCAGGGAGCCTTCTTCAACGCCGATCCGGCGGAGACCTTGAGGAACATCCCGGTGTTCGCGGCGGCGGAGGGACCGATCCACTTCGCCGGAGAGCACACCTCAGCGTGGCCGGGATGGATCCAGGGCGCCCTGCACTCGGGGCTCCGCGCCGCGTGCGAGGTCCTCGCCGCCGCCTGACCGGCGCTCGATCGCGCCGAGCACCTCGCCCAGGAAGCGGCGAAGGTTGAGGCCGAGGACGCGCTCGATGCGCGCCCGGGGATGCCCGCGGCGGAGGAGGATCGCCGTCAGCTTCCACAGATCGGTCACGTCCCTCATGCCCGATGGGAGCGGGACCAGGCCGTCGAAGTCGCTGCCGAGGCACACCGCCTCCTCGCCGGCGACGCGGACCGCGTGCTCGAGGTGGTCCGCCACCGCCTCCAGCCGGCGGCTCCCGAGGTAGGGCGTTCCGAAGATGATGCCCACGACGCCTCCGCGGTCGGCGATGCGCCTGAGCGCGTCGTCCTCGAGGTTCCGCCACCTCGGCCCCAGCGCGGCGACGCCGGTGTGGGAGCAGAAGACGCGCGCCTCCCGCTGTCCCAGCAGCGCCGCGAGCAGGCGCCGCGACGCATGGGCCACGTCGACAGCGAGGCCGTGCGCCGCCATCGCCTCCAGCACCTTCGCTCCGAGCGCGGTCAGCCCTCGCCGGCCGCGGAAGGGAAACGAGGAGCCTCCGAGCTCGTTGGGAACGAGGTGGGTCAGGCCCATGAATGCGACGCCGCGCCGGGCGAGCTCGCCCACGCGCTCCACCCGTCCCTCGATCGCGTGTCCGCCCTCGATGCCGAGGACGCACACCACCCTCCCCTCCGGCCCGGGCGCGAGGTCCGCGGGAGTCCGCGCGAGGAGCGCCGTGCGCCCCCGGCAGGCGTCGGTCAGCCGATCGATCTGGAACAGGGCCCGGGTCCACGGGCTCCGGATGGCCTCCAGCGGCCACCCGTGGGCGAGCGCGAACACCGGAAAGCCTCCGATGAACGGGAACCCGCGCGACACGACCGTGAACACCTGAAGGTTGACCCCGGCCTCCCCCAGGCGGACGAAGTCCACGTGGCCGCGCCGCTGCCTGCTGCGGAGGTCGCGGTTCCAGAGGAGGGCGTCGGCGTGGGCGTCGGCCACGTAGGCCGCCCGGTGCAGCGCCCTCGCCTCAGCCTCCAGCGATGCCTCGGCGGTCGTCACGGGAGGGGCAGATCTGCCCCGGAAGGCACGGCGGCTGTCAAACCGCCTGACCGGCGCCGCGGGAACCAGCGCGCTAGAGTCATCCCGTGGCCTTGCCGACCGAGCCGATGCGCGTCAGTCGCGACGAGCTGCGCTTCGACTTCGGCGAGGCGCGGTTCCGCCTGCCCCGCGACCGCGCGTTGCTCGCCTGGATCGTCGACCAGTTCCTCTACGGCGAGGTGACCGGCATCCAGGTCGGGCACTGGCTCTACGGAGCCCCCTCGCTCGAGGCCGCCACCTTCTTCGCCCGTCAGGCGAGCGAGGAGCTCGCGCACGTCCGGGTCTTCCTCCGCATCCATGCCCTGCTCGGGACGACGCCGGGGCCCCCGCATCCGGTGATCCGCTTCCTCTCCACCGGGGCGATGGGAAGCGACTACGCCGAGCACGTCGCGACCGAGATGGCGGTGGGCGAGGGGCAGGTGCTCGCCGTGTTCCAGGCGCTCATCGACACGGTGGATTCCCCCGACATCGTCCGGCTCCTCGAAGGTGCGGCGCGGCAGGAGGAGCGCCACGTCGCCTTCGGAGAGTCGGAGACGGTTCGCCTCCTCGCCGCGCGTCCCGCGCTGGCCGACGACCTGCTCGGGGCCAACCTCCTCACCCTGCTCTCCCTCCCCCGGCTCGCGCGCTTCATCCAGGGCCGCCTCGGGACCGAGCACGAGGTGCTCCGGTACACCGAGGCCTTCCTCGCCCACGTGGTGCGGCTCACCGAGCTGCGCCTGCAGCGGCTGGGGGTCCTCCGGGGCTCGCTGCGCGACCTCGGGTGGGGGCGGCGGGCGCGGCTGATCGCCCGCGCCTTCCTCCGGCATCAGATCAACCGGTTCCGCCGTCCGCGCCGCCTGACCGACACCTACCTGTCGGACCCGGCCCTCCGGCGCCTCCCCTCGGAGGCCGCGGAGTGACCCTGACCATCAACGGAGAGCGGCGAGAAGTCGCCGACGGGCTGACCGTCGCGACGCTCGTGACGCAGCTCGGGGTCCGGGGCCGGGTCGCGGTGGAGCTCAACGGAGAGGTGCTCCGCCAGGCGCAGCATCCGGAAACGACCTTGCGGGACGGCGACGCCCTCGAGGTGGTGACGTTCGTGGGCGGAGGGGCGTAGAAGCTCGTCCATGGACGACGCACTGGTCATCGCAGGCAAGCGTTTCGGCTCCCGCCTGCTCATCGGCACCGGGAAGTACCCGAGTCACGAGGTCATGAGGCGCTGCCACGAGGCCTCGGGCTCGGAGATCGTCACCGTCGCCGTCCGGCGACTGGATCTGAACGCGAAGGGCGAGGCCTCCCTCCTCCACTGGATCGACACCACCCGGATGACGCTCCTGCCCAACACGGCGCTCTGCTACACGGCGGAGGACGCGGTGCGGACCTGCCGGCTGGCGGCCGAGCTCGGCATGAGCCGGTGGGTGAAGCTGGAGGTCCTCGGCGACGAGCGGACCCTCTTCCCGGACGTGGAGCAGACCGTCGCGGCCGCACGGACCCTGGTGAAGGAGGGCTTCACCGTCCTGCCGTACACCTCGGACGACCCCATCACCGCGCGGAAGCTCGAGGACGCGGGCTGCGCGGCCGTCATGCCGCTGGCAGCTCCCATCGGCTCGGGTCTCGGCATTCGCAACCCCCACAACATTCGGCTCATCCGCGAGACGGTGAAGGTCCCGGTCATCGTGGATGCCGGCGTGGGGACCGCTTCCGACGTGGCGATCGCGATGGAGCTCGGCTGTGACGGGGTGCTCCTGAACACCGCGGTCGCGGGAGCGAAGGATCCGGTGCGCATGGCAGGGGCGATGAAGCTCGCCATCGAGGCGGGCCGGGCCGCCTTCCTCGCCGGGCGCATTCCCCGCAAGGCGTACGGGTCGGCGTCGAGCCCGATCGAGGGCCTGGTCGACTGAAGATCCCGCGCCTCATCGTCATCACCGACTGGACGCTGCCCGGGGACGCACACCGCGCGGCGCTGGAGGCGGTGGCGGGGCTCGGCCCCGAGGTCTGCATCCAGCACCGGGAGCCGGGCGCGGCGGTGCGCGGATTCCTCGAACGTGCTCGCTGGCTCGCGGCGCTCACCGCGCGCACCGGTGCCCAGCTGGCGATCAACGGCCGGCTGGACGTGGCGCTCCTGGTCGGCGCGAATCTCCACCTGCCGGTGGACGGGCCGCGTGCGGCCGAGGCGCGTCCGTTGCTCCCGGCCGGCCGGTGGATCAGCGCCGCGGTGCACTCGGAGGCGGAGCTCGCAGAGGTCACCGCATGTGATGCGGTGCTCCTGTCCCCCGTCTTCACTCCGGGGTCCAAGCCGGGTGATGCGCGGCCGCAGCTCGGCCCGGAGGGGTTCGCGCGCCTCGCCCGGCGTGCGGCACCGCTCCCCTGCTTTGCGCTCGGGGGGATGACGCCCGCTCGCCTGGCGGCCCTCGGCGGCTGCCAGGGCGCGGCAGTGCAGAGCGGAGTCCTGCACGCACAGGATCCCGCCGCCGTCGCACGTGCGTTCCTGACGCGGCACTGACACTCGAGCTCGCGAAACCCTTCCCGCCCTTCCGGAAGCGCTCGGCGTACGAACGACCCGGGCGATGGACGCTTGCGGTTGCATCAGTCCATGGCCACCCGGTGGCGTGACGGGGGTTCTCCATGTCGAAGGTATGGGCGGCGGCGGCGGTCCTGCTCGCGGCGTGCGGTCAGCAGGCGGGGCGGAGCGGCGCGGGCAACGTCTCTGGACTGGAACCAGGCAGCGGACCCGGTGGAAGCGGACAGGCGGTCGACGGTGGAACGGTTGCTTGCACTTCCAGCGGGGGCCCCGCGAACTCCGTTTCCGGCCCTCCTCCTGGCATCACCTGCGCGGACCTCACGCCCGTGCTCGGTGCGCCCGTCGAGCATCGGTTCACGGAGATCATCGATGGATCCGGCGACCTCTTGTTCTGCGACGACCAGGACCGGACGCCGTACCCGGCGAGCGGGAAGGGAACCGTGCTGCACCGCGCAGTCGCGCAGAGCTCGGCGGGATTCGTGTCCGACTCCTCGGGTCGGACCATCGGCACCTTCGGCTCTCCGGAGATCCGACGGATGGACGTGTTCTCGACGGACTTCGGATGGGACGTCCTGGCCCTCGCTCGAGCCGCCGGCGATCCGAGCCCGGTCCTGTTCCTCGACGAGACCGGCCGGGACTACGGGTACCGGACCGTGTCGGCGACGAGCGCCAGCCCGTGGCCTGGCGCCATCATCACCGCGCAGCCCTCGATGATCCCGGCAGGACAGGTTCCCATGGGCTGCGGGAACGCCGAGGGACAGGCCTTCACGCTCCAGCTCATTCGCTACAACGGCGACGGACATGACGTGGACGGGGACACGGGGCCGATCGGCTGCTTCGATGACGAGAGCTTCGGCTACGGGTTCCAGTACGTGGACTCCGGCGAGGTCCTGGTCCTGACCTACGGCGGACAGAGCCCGGATGCTCACGCCTGGAAGGCCACCTGGTACGCCGCGGATATGAAGACCGTCCTCGTGACCTTCACGCCAGAGGGGCTTCCGACGGAGGCGGACTCGCCGTACCCGGCCGAGCGGCTCTCGTTCGGCAAGCTCGTCGAGAACACGGTCGTCATCGCGGTCGACGGCATCTGGCGCTTCCAGCTCCGCTCCGGGGAGACGGCCCTGAGGCCCGCGCCATGCTGGCTCACGGCGCGCCCCGGGACGACCGTTTCCGAGATCCAGCAGCAGAAGGGCTATGCCCTGACCTCCGTTCCCACCGACCGGAGCTGTCAGAAGGTGCTGGAGATCCTGAAGCTCGACGGAACCACCTGCGGCTTTCTCGATTTCGGAAACCCCTCCGAGCGCTGCACCCACGGCGTTGCGGTCGGCCAGGACGGCACGATCACCGGCTCCTCCTACGCGGTCGACGGCGGAGCGGGAGAGCCCAGGTCGTGCGTTCAGCCCTTCTGGCCCGCGGTGCTGGGGCACTCGCTGTGGTTGTGGTGAAAGGAACAGGTCCACCAGCGCGCGGTGTGCCCGCACGTGCACACCGCAGACCGATACAAGCGCTGGCAGGTCAACAGTGAACATCGCCGCTTGCCGTCCCGTTCCGCTTCCAGATCGCGATGCCCATCCATCGGGTCGCTCGGGGCCCACCCAGGGAGGCAGCGCGATGAAGCGGTTCGTGGCGGCAGTGGCGGCAGTCCTGACAGTGGCCGGCATCGGCTGCGGAAACGACTCCGGAGGGGACGGCGGCACCAATGGCCCGCCCCAGGACAAGGCGTGGGTACGCTTCGGGAACCTCTCACCCGACGCTCCGCCCATCGACCTCTGTATCCGGGCTTCGGGCACGCAGGACTGGGGCTCGCCGGTGCTGGGGAAGAATGGCCTCGACGCGGGGCTCGCCTTTCCGGCGATGAGCAAGGTCATCTACATCGCCCCCGGCACGCTCGACTTTCGCGCCGTCGCGCCAGGCGGAGATTGCTCGACGCCGATCGGTCCCGACCTCACGGCGCAGACCATCAACGCCCACGGCACGTACACCATGACCGCCGTGGGGCAGCTCGCCGCGGGCAGCGAGGGGCCGTACGTGCTCCTCCAGTACATCGAGCATCAGGATCCGCCGGCCGCCGGCAAGGCGCGGTTCAGGTTCACCAACGTGGTGCCCAACGCGCCACCGCTCGCCGACGGGGTCAGCGACGGGGGAACCTTCACCCTGCTGACCGAGGCGATGATTCCCTTCCGCTACAACGCCTCCGGGACCGGCATCGTCGATGGCTACCAGGACGTCGATCCGAACCCCGCGCTCCCGCTCACCGTTCGGCTGGCCCCACCGCAGTCGAACCCCGACCTCTTCACCGCGCCGGTGAACTTCAAGGCAGGGGTCATCACCGCGGTGTGGACGATCGGCCTCTTCGGTGGGACGGGTGATCAGCGCGTCGGCTACTTCATCTGCGACGAGATTCCCGCTGCCGCGGGCGGCCAGACCAACTGCACCCGCGAGTGAGGCAGGACCCGGGGGCGGCGCACCGCCCCCGAGCCGGGCTCAGTTGAAGGCCCCGGGGCTGTTCCAGTCGTTCTGGTCCCGCTCGGCGCAGCTGTAGTCGTCGCCGGGCATGTCCCACTCGGACCACGGCGCGACCGTCCAGCGCTGCTGCGCGCCCGACCGCCACTTGTAGGCCCAGGTATAGGTGCCGTAGGTGTCGTTGATGCCCGGGT